>JAGVSZ010000028.1 GCA_019137045.1 Betaproteobacteria bacterium | reverse complement strand
CGGCTTCATGTTCGACACCTCGCTAGCGGTGAGCCGCATGATCTTCGACGGCTTTTTCGATCGCTACCCCGACCTCAAGCTCATCGCCGCGCACGGCGGCGGCGCGCTCCCCTACATCGCCGGGCGCCTGGATATTTGCTACGACAACATGCCCGCAGCGCGGCAGCGTATCGGGCAGCGGCCGAGCCGCTACCTGAAGCGCATCTACTACGACTCGGTGGTGTTCCAGCAGAAGTCGCTCGAGCTCGCCCTCGAGGTGGGAGGCGCCGACAGGGTGCTCTACGGCTCCGACTACCCCCACAACATCGGCGACATGAAGGGCTGCCTCGCGCGCGTGAATGCGCTCGCGCCCAGGGTGCGCGACAAGGTGCGCGGCGGCAACGCGATGCGCATCTTCAGGCTCTGAGCGGCGGAGGGTTCGCGCGGCCGGGATCCTCGCCCGCGCACCGACCTGCGCTGCGCCGAGCTGGCGGTGATCCTCTCCGGGTACCTGCGCTGGATGGGCTGGCAGGCCCGGAGCCATGCGCCGAGCGCCACGGCCATCGACATCGAACAGCTCGCGCTGCGGGCCGGCGTGGCGCGCGCCGGCGCCGGCGGAACGCTCGAAGCGCCCTACCTCCCGCGCGGGTTTCGCCTCGGCGTCGACACCACCGACGATGCCCTCGCGCCCGACGCGCCGCTCGACCCGGCCGCGCCGCTGACGCCCGACGACCCGGCCATCCGCGACGGCGCGATGGGCACGCGCCCGCTCTGGTGGGACGAAAAACAGGCCGAGCGCCCGCTGTATCTCGGGCGCTACCCGATGGAGAGGATCCCGCGCCGGGACGAGCCCTCCACCCTGCTGCTGCACGACGAGATCCGGCGCATCCCGAAGCGCGGCAATTTCTTCAAGCACCCCCAGGCCGGCGACCTCGGCGACAAGCCCAGACGCGAGCGCATGCGCTTTCCGATGTAGCACCCCTTCGCGCTCGGCATGCAGCCGCTCATCCCGCACATGGTGCCGCTGCAGGGCACGCGCGAGAAGCTGCAGCCCACCGGCGTGGGCGGCGATCTCGCCGACGCGCGGCGCAACGCCGACGGGATCAATGCGCTCGGTCACTACCTCGGCGCCGACTTCGTCGGCATCTGCCGGCGCGAGCCCTGGATGGGCTGTTCGCACGACGAAGTCGAGGGCAAGCCCATCCCCGTCTACCACGACTACGCGGTGGTGATGCTGATCGACCAGGGCTTCGAGACCATGGAAGGCGGCTCCGGCGACGACTGGATCTCCGCCTTGCAGTCGATGCGCGCCTGCCTGCGCGGGGCCGAGATCGACGGGCTCATGGCGGCGCACTGCCGGCGCATGGGCTACTCGGCGCGCGCGCATTCGAACGCGCACTCCGAGGTGATCCACAACCCCTGGGTCCTGATGGCGGGGCTGGGCGAGGCGAGCCGCATCGGCGACGCCATCCTCCACCCCTTCATCGGCCCGCGCTCCAAGAGCGTGGTGGTCACCAGCGACCTGCCGCTGGCGGTAGACCGGCCGATCGACTTCAACCTGCAGGAATTCTGCGAACGCTGCAGGAAGTGCGCGCGCGAGTGCGCCTGCAACGCCATCACCTTCGGCCCCAAGGTGATGTTCAACGGCTACGAGATCTGGAAGGCCGAAGTCGAGAAGTGCACCAGGTACCGCGTCACCAACATGAAGGGGTCGGCCTGCGGTCGCTGCATGAAGAGGTAGTCGACGGCGTCGCAGTGCATCCGGTCGCGGGCACCAACCAGCGCGACCTCGACCTCGGGCGCGTCCACCTGGCCGAGCGGCAGAAGCTCGCCACGTTCCCGGCCGAGCTGCAGCCGAAGGGCGGCACCACCCTCGCCGAGGTGGTGCCGGTGGACCGCCAGGCCGGGCTCGCGGCCTACGCCGCGGCCGAGCCGGTGGCGGCGGCGCGAGCGCGGCGAAACACCGATTGACTTATTCGTCTCGCGCGACGAGGACGCAGCAGTCGAGCTGACGATCGGCTGGCTCTCCGCCATCCTTTCGGTGTCGAGCAGTCCGATTGGCGTGACTAGGACCCTTCGGCAACCTGGACGGGCCGATCGGGCGCGGCACGCACTCGCCGGAACGCGCGGCGGACCGCACGCCTGATCCCACCCGTCGCGTCCCGGTGCTGCCGGTTCCAGGAGAGACACCTGACCCGACCAGGCCAGGGACGCCGCACGCGTCGGCGCCCCGGGAGTCCCGCGGGTACGCAATTGCGGATCAGCCGCCTTAGCAGGCACAATGGCAGCTCCATCGCCGCGCCCGACACGCGACGAGGGCGAAAGATCATCCGGAGGGAATTCGTGATGAAGAAAGCCGCGGCAGTCCTGCTCGCAACCCTGCTCTGCGCAGTCGCGCTGCCTGCGCCGGCGCAGAGCTATCAGCTCGTCGTCGCCGGGGCGAGTCCGGGAGGGCTCTGGTCGAACCTGGGAATCGGCATCGATCGAGCGATGAAGACCGCCTATCCCGGCTCCGTCGTCACGTACCAGACCTCGGGGGGCGGGCTCGCGAACATCGCTCTTCTCGATGAGGGCAAGGTGTCGCTCGGGATCGCCCACAACGCCGAGCTCAAGCTGGCGATCGCGGGTGCGAAGCCCTTCAACCACCCGATCAAGAGCATGCGCGCGATCGCCTACCTTTACAACTGGGCGCCGATGCAGCTCGTCATGACCAAGGATTTCGCCACCAGGCACGGAATCCGTACGTTCGAGGACATCGCGGTGAAGAAGCCGCCGCTGCGGGTGGCGGTGAATCGCCGCGGCAACATCGCGGCCACCGTGGCCGAGCGCATGTTCGCGGCGATCGGGGTCACGCCCGAGGACATCAAGCGTTGGGGCGGCGAGGTGATCTACGCCGCATCCAATGAGCAGACCACGCTCTACAAGGACGGGCGCATCGACCTCATCTTCAACAGCCTGTTCGTCAAGCAGGGCTCGCTCATCGACGCGACCGAATCGGTCGCCTCGGTCCTGCTGCCCGTGTCGGACGCGACGATCGCCAAGGTCGATGCCGAAATGGGCACGCAGAAATACGTAATCCCGGCGAATTCGTACAAGGGACAGACCGAGCCGGTGCCGACCGCGACGCTCGGAGCGGGGCTCGTCACGAACGATCGGCTCGACGACCAGACCGCCTACGCCCTCGCGAAGGCGCTGCACCAGCAGATCGCTCAGGTCCAGGGCGTGCACAAGTCCATGCAGGCGCTCACGCCCGAGCTCCTGGTCTCCTTCGCGGTGATCCCGTACCACCCCGGCGCCGTGCGCTACTACAAGGAAGCGGGGCTCATGAAGTAGGGCCCACGGACGGGCGGCCGGCCCGCCCGTCCCCAGAGGTGTGAAGCTCGCCGACCGCCTTTTCGCGACCGGGGCGTCCCGCAGGCTCTCCGGGGCGCACGCCCGGTTCGCGAAGCCGCTGGGCGCGGCCGTCACGGTCGCGCTGGTCGCGGTCAACACCATCTGGATCGTCGACCTGTTCGCGATGGTCGTCGTGTTCCTCGGCGCGGTCCTCTGCCTGGTGTTCCTCTCGATCGGCCCGTCGCCCGAATCCGATGCGAACCGCGTTCCCTGGTACGACGCGGTGCTCGCGGCGCTCGCGCTTGCCACGAGCGTGTACCTGTTCGCCGAGATCGATCGCATCGCCCAGCGGATAGCCCTGTTCGATCCGCTCACGCCGCTCGATCTGTTCTTCGGCAGCGTCCTCCTCGTCCTCACGCTGGAGGCGACCCGTCGCACGGTCGGCCTCGCGCTCGCCCTGATCGTGCTCGGTTTCCTCGCCTACAACCTGTGGGGCGATGCGCTGCCCGGCGTACTCGGGCACGGCGTCATCGACTACCGCCACTTCCTCGATATCCTGGTGTTCACGACCGACGGGATCTTCGGCGTTCCGGTGCGCGTCGCGCTCACCTATGTCTTCCTGTTCGGACTCTTCGGCACCTTCCTGCATCACGCCGGCGGCGGAGAGTTCTTCTACAACGCGGCTGCGTCGGTGAGCGGCGCCAGCCCGGGCGGGCCCGCCAAGATCGCGGTGGTGTCCTCGGGGCTCTACGGCACCATCTCCGGCAGTCCGACCGCGGACGTCGTCACGACCGGGTCGGTCACCATTCCGATGATGAAGCGTCTCGGCTACTCCGGCGCGCTCGCCGGCGGGGTCGAGGTGGCGGCCTCGACGGGGGGAGCGATCATGCCCCCCGTCATGGGCTCGGCCTCCTTCCTGATGGCCGAGTACACGGGTATCCCCTACCAGTCGATCGCCGTCGCCGCGATCGTTCCTGCCCTGCTCTATTACCTGAGCGTCTACTTCCAGGTGCACCTGCGCTCCCTCAAGCTCGGCCTGCGGGGCGTGGATCCACGCTCGATTCCGCCGCTGCTCACGACGCTGCGGGAGGGCGGGCTGTTCGCCGTGCCGTTCGGCGTGCTGATCGTAGCGCTCGTCGCGGGCTACTCGCCGCAGATGGTCGCCGCGTTCGCGACCGTCGCGCTCCTCGCGGTCGCGATGCTGCGGCGCCGGACCAGGTTCGGGCTGCGCGCGATCTACGATGTGCTTGCCGAAACGACCCTGCGCATCGCCCCCGCGGTCGGCGCCTGTGCGGCCGCCGGCCTCGTCGTGGGCGGGATCACCATGACCGGCCTCGCGGCCAAGTTCACCGACATGATCTTCCTGCTGGCCGGCGGAAATGCGTTCGCTTCGCTCGTGGTGGCAGCGGCAGTGGTGATCCTGCTCGGCATGGGGATGCCGGTGCCGAGCGTGTACGTGCTGGCCGCCGCGCTCGTCAGTCCGGCGCTCATCAAGCTCGGGCTCTCGACGCTGTCCGCGCATCTCTTCCTGCTCTATTTCGCCTCGCTCTCCGCGATGACTCCGCCGGTGGCGGTCGCTGCATTCGCGGCGGCGCCGCTGGCATTGGCGAATCCGCTCGCCATCGGGGTCACTGCCGTGCGGCTCTCGATCGTGGCCTTTCTGGTGCCGTTCTCCTTCGCCTATGGAGAAGGCGTCCTGCTGCGCGGAAGTGTTGTCGACATAGCGCTCCAGATCGGCGCGGCCGCACTCGCGGTCGTCTGCCTCGGACTGGCGATCGAAGGGTTTTTCCGACGGCTCCTCCCGCAGTGGATGCGCCTGCTCCTGGGCGCATGCGGGCTCACGCTCTTCTATCACGACTGGCGCGTGCAAACCGTCGCGGCGGTCCTGAGCCTCGGATGTCTGGCGGTATGCTCGCGCAGCACGTCGGGGGTCGACCGCACGGCGACCTGAGCGGCGCGCGCCGGCGCGATTCGCGCACCGGCGCGCCTTTCGAATCCCTCACGCGCGCCAGGCAGCCGGCTCGCTCCTTCCCGCCGCAAACGACGAGGCCCGCTCGCGCGGGCCTCTGTCATTCTTGGCGGAGAGGGAGGGATTCGAACCCCCGGTACGGTAAACCGTACAACAGATTTCGAGTCTGCCGCATTCGACCACTCTGCCACCTCTCCGGGGGCGCGCATTGTACCATCGGGTCTGCGCCCTTCGACCGCTCTCGCCATGACCAACGACCCTGCTCAGCTCGTCCGCGACTACCTCGCCGCAATGGAGCGGCGCGACCTCGCCGCAGCGAAGGCGCTGCTCGCGCCGGGCTTCGCCATGACCTTCCCCGGCGGCAAGCGCTTCGAGACGCTCGCCGCGCTGGTCGAATGGGCGCAGCCGCGCTACCGGCGCGCGCTCAAGACCTACGACCGCTTCGACGCCGCGCCGCAGGCCGACGGCTCCACGGTGCTCTACTGCTTCGGCTCGCTCCACGGCGAGCTGAACGACGGCCGGCCCTTCGCCGGCATCCGCTTCATCGACCGCTTCACGGTGCGCGACGGCAGGCTCGCCGACCAGATGGTGTGGAACGACATGGCCGAGGTGCTGGGCAAGCCCGGCTAGTGCGAGACCCGCGGCAGCCAGGTCGCGAGCGGCGGGAACGCGATGATCAGGGCGATCAGCAGCAGCACGCAGGCGATGAACGGCGCCCCCGCGAGGTAGACCTCGCGCATCGTCGTGCCGGGCGGCGCCACGCCCTTCATCACGAACAGCAGCAGCCCGAACGGCGGCGTGGTGTAGCCGATCTCGAGCGCGAGCAGCATGATCAGGCCGAACCAAGCGAGGTCGAAGCCGAGCGTCTTGGCGAGCGGGAAGAAGATCGGCGCGGTGAGCAGCATCATGGACAGCTGGTCCATGAAGCAGCCGAGGAAGAAGATGATCCCGATCATCACCAGCAGCATCCCGAGCGCGCCGAGGTCGAAGCCGAGGAAGTGCTGGATCAGCCCGCTCGAGGCGCCCGAGAACGCGAGCAGCTGGGCGAAGGTGGCCGAGCCGAAGATGATCAGGAACGACATCACGGTCACGCGCAGCGCCCCGTCGACCGACCTCCTGAGCGACTCCCAGGTCAGCAGCCCGTAGGGCACGGCGAGGAGCACGACCGACATCGCCCCGAGCGCCGCCGCCTCGGTCGGCGTCGCCCAGCCGACGATCATGATGATCACCGAGAACACGATCACCGCCACCATCGGCACGATGTCGAACAGGATGAGCCGCCAGCGCTCCGCGCGGCCGGCGTGCTCCGCGACGTAGCCGGGCGCGGCGGACGGATCGACCACCGTCCAGCCCCAGATCAGTGCCCCGTACATCAGCGCCAGCAGGAGGCCGGGCACGACGCCGGCGATCAGGAGGTCGCCCACGTCCGTCTGCCCCAGCGTGGCGAGCAGCACGGTCAGCGCGGACGGCGGGATGATCACCGCGAGCCCGCCGACCCCCATGATCGGCCCCATGGAGAGGTACTTGTTGTAGCCCCGCTTCATCATCTCGGGGACCATCAGCGACCCGAGCAGCGCGCACGCCCCCATGCTGGAGCCGGCCGGCCCCGCGAACGCGGTGCCGCCGAGCAGCGTGACGTAGGCGAGCCGCCCCGGCACGTTGCCCATCAGCCGGTCGACCGCGTTGAAGAAGCGCGTCGCGAGCCCGGTGTGATAGAAGAGCTCGCCCATCAGCAGGAACATCGGGATCGGCACGAGCGGGAAGCTGGTGATCGCGCCGAACCCGTTGTTGACGACCTGCCAGATGCCGCGCTCGCCGCCCATGAAGACGAGGGCGCCCACGATGTTGGTGCCGAAGAACGCGATCGCCACCGGCAGCCCCAGGAACATCAGGAGCACCGACAGGCCGAAGAGCAGCGCCGCCGCCCAGTACCACTCCACCGCCTAGCGCTCCCGGTCCTGGTCCTGCACCGCCACGCCGAGGAAGCCGAGGAAGTTCTCCCCGC
>JAGVSZ010000105.1 GCA_019137045.1 Betaproteobacteria bacterium | reverse complement strand
GGCCGGACCCGCCGGCGCGGCCGGCCCCGGCGCTTCGCTCCCGATCGGCCGGCTCGCGATCGGCTGCGAGGGCGCGACCGGGCTCACCACGACCGGTCCGTCGGCGATCGGCGCGGCGACCGGCGCCGGCGGCCGCACGACGAGGGCCTGCCCGACGCTCAGGCGCGTCGGATCGGCGAGCTGGTTCCACGCCGCGAGGTCGTGCCAGTCCACGCCCTGGTCGAGCGCGATGCTGTACAGCGTGTCGCCGCGCTTGACGACGTACGTCTGCGGCTGGGGCGCGGCCGGGGGTGCGGACGCAGCGGGCTTCGCGACCGGCGCAGGCGGGCGCTCGACCACCGGTGCCGGACGCCGCGACGCGCAGCCCGCCGCGAGCAGGAGCGCGCAGCCGACCGCGAGCCAGCGCACGCCGGTCCGCTTCACGTCGCTCTCCCGCTGCCGCCCATCGTCAGCCCTTTCCCACCCGCATCGGCACGAACCGCACCGGGTCGAGCCGGTGCTCGCTGAAGCCGCGCGCCGAGCGCTCGAAGACGCGCAGCTCCTGCTCCTCGTCGCCGACCGGGATCGCCAGCCGGCCGCCGGGCGCGAGCTGCTCGAGCAGCGCCCGCGGCACCTCCCGCGGCGCCGCCGCCACCACGATCGCGTCGAACGGCGCGGCCTCCGGCAGCCCGCGGAACCCGTCGCCGTGCACGAGGCGCAGGTTCGCGATCCGCAGCGGGCGCAGGTTCGCGCGCGCCTTCTCCGCGAGCGCGCCGATGCGCTCGATCGAGAACGCCTCCGCGGCGAGGCGCGCGAGCACCGCGGCCTGGTAGCCGCAGCCGGTGCCGACCTCGAGCGCGCGCCCGAGCGCGCGGCCGGCGCGCGCCGCCGCCAGCATGCGCGCGACGACGTAAGGGCGCGAGATCGTCTGCTCGAACCCGATCGGCAGCGCGGTGTCCTCGTAGGCGCGGCTCGCGAGCGCGGCGTCCACGAACGCGTGCCGCGGCACCGACGCCATCGCCGCCAGCACCGCCTCGTCGGCGATGCCGCCGGCGCGCAGGCGCGCGACCATGCGCTCGCGGGTGCGCTGCGAGGTCATGCCGATGCCCGGCGGCGCGGCACGCGCGTTCATTGCCGGTCGCTCACCCGAGCCACTCCCTGACGCGCGCGATCTGGGGCGAATGCGTGAGGTCGACCTGGAGCGGCGTGACCGACACGCGGTTGGACGCGACCGCGTGGAAGTCGGTTCCCGGGCCCGCGTCCTGCGCGGCGCCGGCGGCGCCGATCCAGTACATCAGCTCGCCGCGCGGGTTCTCGGCCTTCACGATGCCCTCGGCCTTGTGCCGCCGGCCGAGGCGCGTGACCTCGGTTCCGGCCAGCGCCTCGAACGGGACGTCGGGCACGTTCACGTTCAGCAGGACCGGTTGGTCGATCGGCCGCGCCTGGAACTGGCGCACGAGGTCGCGCGCGATGCGCGCCGCGGTGGCGAAGTTGCGCCCGGCCTTGCTGGTGAGCGACACCGCGAGCGCCGGGATGCCGAGCTGGAACCCCTCGGTCGCCGCCGCGACCGTGCCGGAGTAGATCGTGTCGTCGCCCATGTTCGCGCCCAGGTTGATGCCGGACACGATGAGGTCGGGCAGCTGCTCGAGGAGCCCGGTCACCGCCAGGTGCACGCAGTCGGTCGGGGTGCCGTTGACGAACAGGAACCCGTTCGCGGAGCGCCGCACCGCGAGCGGGCGGTCGAGCGTGAGCGAGTTGGAGGCGGCGCTGCGGTCGCGCTCGGGCGCGACCACGACCACCTCGCCGAGATCGTCGAGCGCGTCGGCGAGGTGCGCGAGTCCGGGCGCGAAGTAGCCGTCGTCGTTGGAGAGCAGGATGCGCATGCTACGGCGGGGTCAGGTCCGGGCGACGCCCGATGGCGTTGCTGCGTGCAGCGTTGGCATCGTATCGGGCGATTGTAGCGCACGCTACTGCGCGCCCGCCCGCATCCGCTCCAGCCCGTGGCTCGCGGCGCCGAGCAGCGCGGCCTGCGGCGCGACGACCACGTGGACCGGCATGCGCGCGACGACCGGGTGCATCCGGCCCCGGTCCTGCAGCCGCGCGATGAAATCACCCTCCTGCAGCCGGCGCACGATGCGCGCGGCGATGCCGCCCGCGATGTAGACGCCGCCGGTGCTCAGCGTCGTCAGCATCAGGGTCGAAGCCGCGGTGCCGAGAATCGCGACGAACGACCCGAGCGCGGCGACGCAGAGCGGATCGGGCGCCGCGGCGTCGAGCGCCGCATCGACGATCAGGTGCGCGCGCGCCTGCTCCGGCGCCGCCGCGAGGCGCGCGGCGAGCGCCGGCGATTCCGCCCCGCCGCGGTCGCGATGGAAGGCGTACAGGTGCGGGAGGCCGAGCCCGGAGCACACCCGCTCGTAGCTGACCGGACCAAGCCGCTCCTGCATGTATGTATATAGTGAGGCCTCCTCCCGCGAGGCCGGCGCAAAGGCGGCGTGCCCGCCTTCCGAGGCGTGCGCCCGATGGCGCGCCCCGTCCCAGGTGAGAAACGCCTCGCCCAGACCGGTTCCGGGCGCGATGACCGCGATCGCGCCGCCCGCGACGGGCGCGCCCGCGTGCAGCGTGACGATTTCGTCCGGCCGGAGGTGCGGCACCGCGGTCGCGGTCGCCGCGAGATCGTTCAGCAGCCAGGCCGACCGCATGCCGAGCGCGCGCGCGAGCGCGCGCTCGTCGAGCGCCCACGGCAGGTTGGTGAGCCGCGCCCGTCCCTCGACCACCGGTCCGGCGACCGCGATGCTCGCGCAGTCCACGGCGAGGCCGTGCGCCGCGAGGAACGCGCGCGCGAGGGGCTCGAACCCCTGGTAGTCCCCGCTCGCCAGACGCCCGGTCGCGAGCGGCGCGCGCGCGCCGCCGTCGAGCGTGTACACGCCGAGGTCGGTCTTGGTGCCGCCGAGGTCGGCGGCGAGCAGGCGGTGACCGGAGGCGGCAGGGGCGGTCGGCATCGCGGGAACGGGGGTGAGCGCGATCGATGGTAGCGCAACGCGCCGCGGCGCCCCATTGCGGCGCGCGGCGCGGCGTTATCATGCGCGCAACCCCGCAGCGAGGAATGCCGCAGTGATCGTGCGCCAGATCTGGACCGCCAACGCGTACCGCAACTTCAACTACCTGATCGCCTGCGCCGAGACCGGCGAGGCGCTCGCGATCGACCCGCTCGACCACGAGAAGTGCCTGCGGGCCGCGCGCGACGCGGGCTGGACCATCACGCAGATCCTGAACACGCACGAGCACCGCGATCACACCGGCGGGAACGACGCCGTGGTCGCGCGCACCGGCGCCCGCATCCTCGCGCACCGGAACGCGGGAGACGCGATCCCCGGCATGGCGCGCGGGCTGGGGGCGGGCGACGTGGTGAAGGTCGGCCGGACGGTCGAGCTGGAGGTGCTCGACACGCCGGGCCACACGATGAGCCACGTGTGCCTGCTCGCGCACGCCGACGCGCCGGCGCTCTTCTGCGGCGACACGCTGTTCAACGCCGGCGCGGGCAACTGCCACAACGGCGGCCACCCGGCGCAGCTGTACGAGACCTTCGCCGGCCAGCTCGCGCGGCTGCCCGACGCCACGCTCGTCTATCCCGGGCACGACTACAGCGAGAACAACCTGCGCTTCACGCTCGACCGCGAACCGGACAACCGCGCGGCCGCCGCGCTGCTCGCGCGGCTCCAGGGGCAGGATCCGGACCACGCCTACGTGTCGACCCTCGCGGTCGAGCGCGAGGTCAACACCTTCTTCCGGCTGACGAGCCCCGCGGTGATCCGCCGGCTGCGTGCGGCCTTCCCCGACCTCCCCGAGCACCCCGACCCGCGCACCGTGTTCCTCAGGCTGCGCGAGCTGCGGAACTCGTGGTGAGCGGCGCGCTCACCGGCGCGCGCTCCGAGCTCGGCCGCCTGCTCGCGCGGCAGCGCATCGCGCGCGGCGTGCACATCAACGTCGCCGGCCAGGACGCGAACACGCTGCTGCACGACGGGCACGCGTGGCGGGGGTTCGCGCGCAGCACGGCGCTCGCCGGCGTGCGCCGCGCGGTGCGCGCCGACGCGCGCCTGCTCGTGCACGCGAGCTGCGCGTTCGTGCTCGGCCGCCCGCGCGCCGACCCGCTGCGCTCGATCGTCGCGACCATCCTCGAGTGCGAGCAGCTCGCGCTGTCGGGCCCCGTCCCGGCCTGCGTGGTGCGGCTCGGATACCTCTACGGCCCCGCGAGCGCCGACCTGCGCGCGTACCGCACCGCGTTCCGGCTCGGGCGGCCGTACTGGGCCGGCGCGCGCGGGGCGTTCCAGCACCACCTGCACCAGGACGACGCGGTCCGCGCGCTGCTCGCGGCCGCGCGGGCGCGCAACGCGGGCAGGCGCCTCTACGCGACCGACGGCCACCCGGTGCCGTTCGCCCGGCTCATGGACGAGTTCGCGCGCAGGGTCGGCCGCGCGCGTCCGCTGCACGTGCCGCGCATCGCCGCCCCGGTCATGCGCCTGATCGTGCGCGAAGCGCACATGCAGCAGACGGCGCTCGCGCTGCCGGCGCGCGCGCCGGGCCCGCGCGTGCCGGGGTGGAAACCGGTGTACGCGGACTACCGCGCGGGGCTCGACCAGGTCATCGCGGCCTGGAAGGCCGCCGCCCGACGCCGGGGCGAATCCGCGTAAGGGCCGCGGGCCGAGGCGCTACCGGCCGCGAAGGCCCGATCCATTGCACAATCCGGCGTGCGCGCGCGGCGATGATGCGAACGGACCTCTTCTTCCTCCCCGACTGGCCGCCCGTCCCCGGCCAGCTCTTCTGGGTGGCGGTGCTCCTGCTCGCCGCCATCGTCGCGGGCGAGGCGGCGCGGCGCTGGCTGCGCCTGCCGCGGATCCTGGGCTACGTCGCGGTGGGCGCCGCGCTCGGCCCGCAGGCGACCGGGGTCGTGACCCCCACGACCCTCGCCGAGCTGCGCGTGCTGGTCGAGATCGCCGTCGGCCTGCTGCTGTTCGAGCTCGGGCAGCGCGTCGACCTCGGCTGGCTGCGGCGCAACCCGTGGCTGCTGGCGACGAGCGTGCTCGAGGCCGGGCTCTCCTTCGGCGCGGTCTTCGCCCTGCTCACCCTCCTTGGCGCGCGTCCGGTCGTCGCGTCGACCGCCGCGGTCCTCGCGATGCTGACCTCGCCCGCGGTGGTGATGACCGTCGTGAAGGACCTGCGCGCGCAGGGCCAGGTGACCGAGCGCCTCCTGCTCCTCACCGCGCTCAACACCGCCTACGCGGTCGTCGGGTGCGCGCTGGTCGCCGGCTGGGTCCACCTCGAGCGCGGCCGCGACATCCTCGCCATGCTGGCCCACCCGGTCTACCTCGTGGCCGGCTCGGTGGCGGCCGCCGCGCTCGTCGCCCTCGCCGCGCGCGCGCTGCTGCGGCTCCTCGGCCGGCGCCCGGTCTTCCAGTTCGCGATCCTGGTCGCGATCGTGCTGCTGACGGTCGCCGGCGCCGCCGCGCTCGAGCTCTCGGTGCCGCTCGCGCTGCTCGCGCTGGGGATCTTCAGCCGGGCGCTCGACCGCGCGCGCCACTTCGTGCCGCTGCGCTTCGGCGAGACCGCGATGCTCTTCATCGTGGTCCTGTTCGCGCTCACCGGCGCGAGCCTGCGGTTCGAGGGCTGGGGCCTCGCGTTCGCGACCGCGCTCGGCCTGGTCGCGGCCCGGTGCGCGGCGAAGGGGGTGGCGCTGCTCGCGCTCGCGCGCGCGAGCGCGCTCAGCGTGCGCAACGCGTCGCTCCTCAACCTCGGGCTCACGCCGATGTCGGGGCTCGCGCTGTTGCTATTGCAGGACCTGGTGCGCCTGGATCCGCGGCTCGGCGCGGAGATCATGCCCAGCCTGATGCTCGCGATCACGCTGCTCGCCTTCCTCGGTCCGCTCGCGACCGAGTTCGCGCTGCGCGCGAGCGGGGAAGTCGCGCCGGAGCGCGCCCCGTGACCGGGTTCCCGTACAGGTCCTCGCAGCCGCTCACGATCGGCGTCGAGCTCGAGCTGCAGATTCTCAGCCGCATCGACTGCGACCTCACCCGCGGCGCCGACGAGCTGATCGCGCTCATCGAGCGGCGCGGCCACCCGGGCGAGGTGAAGCCCGAGATCACCTCCAGCATGATCGAGGTGAGCACCGGAATCCACGAGCGCCACGGCGCGCTGCTCGCCGAGCTCGTCGCCATCCGCGAGGCGGTGGTGGCCGCCGCCGACCGCCTGAACCTGTTGGTCGCGGGCGGCGGCGCGCACCCGTTCCAGCACTGGCGCGAGCGCCAGATCTTCGACCGCCCGCGCTTCCGGCAGATCTCCGAGCTCTACGGCTACCTCGCCAAGCAGTTCACGATCTTCGGCCAGCACGTGCACGTCGGCTGCGCGGAGGGCGACAGCGCGCTCTACCTGCTGCACTCGCTGTCGCGCTACATCCCGCACTTCATCGCGCTCGCGGCCTCCTCGCCCTATTACCAGGGCGTCGACACCGCGTTCGACTCCTCGCGCCTGAACGCGGTGTTCGCCTTCCCGCTCAGCGGGCGCGCGCCGCTCGTCGAGCGCTGGTCGGACTTCGCCGGGTACTTCGAGAAGATGCGCGGCTACGGCATCGTCGAGAGCATGAAGGACTTCTACTGGGACATCCGGCCGAAGCCGGAGTACGGCACGATCGAGGTGCGCGTCTTCGACACCCCGCTCACCGTCGAGAAGGCCGCCGCGCTCGCCGCCTACGTCCAGGTGCTGTCGCGCTACCTGCTGATCGAGCGGCCCGGCGCCGTGAGCGAGGACCTCTACCACGTCTACAACTACAACCGCTTCCAGGCCTGCCGCTTCGGGCTCGAGGGCAACCTGATCGACCCGGCGACGCAGTCGCACCGCTCGGTGCGCGAGGACATCCTCGCGACCGCCGCCGCGCTCGCGGTGCACGCGCGCGAGCTCGAGGCGGGCGAGGCGCTCGCCCAGGTCGAGCGCTGGGCGCGCGACGGCTCCAACGACGCGCGCTGGATGCGCGAGGTGTACGGGGCGAGCCAGTCGCTCGAGGAAGTGGTGTGGCAGCAGAGCCGGCTCTGGAGCGCACGCGACTGACGAGGACGCCCGCGCAAGGGGCCGCGGAGGCGCGCGATCCGCCGCTGCGCATCGGGCTCTCGGCGCGCATCCTGCACCCCGAGGCGGCGGCGACGCTCGGCTTCCGCGACAAGACCCTGCAGTACCTGGAGACGTCGGTCGCGCACTGGATCATGTCCCACGGCGCGCTCGTGCTCATGGTCCCGACGCTCGAGGCGGGCGCGAGCCTGCGGCGCGCGAGCGTCTCGCTGCGCGACTACGTCGAGGCGCTCGACGGGCTCGTCCTGCAGGGAGGCGCCGACCTCAGCCCGGAGAGCTACGGCGAGACGCCGCGGCGCGCGGAGTGGCGCGGCGACCGGGTGCGCGACCTGTACGAGATCGACCTCCTGTGGGAGTTCGTCATCCACCGCAAGCCGGTGCTCGGCATCTGCCGCGGCGCGCAGCTCATCAACGTCGCGTTCAACGGCACCCTGCACCAGGACATCGGGACCGAAGTGCCCGGCGCGGCGACGCACGTGGACCGCGCGGCCTACGACACGCTGCACCACGACGTCGACTTCGACCCGGATTCCTTTCTCGCGCGGCTCTACGGCGCGCGCCGCGCGCGCGTGAACAGCATCCACCACCAGGCGGTGAAGCGGCTCGGCAACGGCCTGGTGGTGGAGGCGCGCTCGAGCCCCGACGGCGTGGTCGAGGCGATCCGCTGGACCGGGGGCAGCTTCGTGATCGGGCTGCAGTGGCACCCGGAGTTCCACCCGTCGCTCGGCGAGGACTTCCTCGACAGCGGACCGATCATGGCCGAGTTCCTCGGCGCGGCGCGGCGCCGCAAGCTCGGCCTCGCGGAGGCGGCCGGAGGATGAACCCGCGCCTCGCGCACCTCGCCGCGCTGCACGGCATCGGCCTCGAGTATCACGACATCTGGGGCGGCCTCCACCGCGCGGGCGCGGCGACGCTCGTCGCGCTGCTCGACGCGATGGGCGTCGCGGCCGCGGACGACGGCGCGGTCGAGGCGTCCATCGCCGCGTTCGAAGCCGCGCGCTGGCGCACCGTGCTCGCGCCCGCCGCGGTGGTGCACGCGGACGAGCGCGAGCAGCGGATCCGGCTCCAGCTGCCGGAGGACCTGCAAGGCGCGACCCTCGCGTGGCGCGTCGAGGAGGAGAACGGAACCTGCCACGAGGGGCGCGTCGCCGTCGGCGCGCTCGCGGTGCTCGAACGGGCGCCGGGCCACGTCGCGCGCGCGCTCGCGCTGCCGCTGCCGCTCGCGCCGGGCTACCACCGGCTCGGGCTGCGGCACGGGGACGCCGCGCTCGCCGAGGCGCTCCTCGCCGCGGCCCCGCGCAGGTGCTATCTCCCGCCCGCGCTGGAGGGCGACGGCAGGGTGTGGGGCGTCGCGGCGCAGCTCTACGGCGTGCGCTCCGCGCGCAACTGGGGCGTGGGCGACTACACCGACCTGCGCACGATCGTCGAGCAGTGGGGCAGCCGCGGCGCCGGCATCGTCGGCGTGAGCCCGCTGCACGCGCTCCATCCGCACGACCCGGCGCGCGCGAGCCCCTACGCGCCGTCGAGCCGGCGCTTCAAGAACGTGCTCTGCCTCGACGTCGAGGCGATCGAGGACTTCGCGGAGTGCGTCGAGGCGCAGGCCGCGGTGCGGTCGCCCGCGTTCCAGGCGCGGCTCGCGCGCCTGCGCGCGCCGGAGCTCGTCGACTACGCGGGCGTCGGCGCAGCGAAGTTCGCGGTGCTGGAGCGGCTCTACGCGCACTTCCGCGCGCGGCACCTCGACGCGGACTCCCCGCGCGCGCAGGCGTTCCGCGCCTTCCAGCGTGCCGGCGGCGCCGCACTCCGCCGGCACGCGCTGCACGAGGCGCTCCAGGCGCACTTCCAGCGCACCGGGGCTCCGGCCTGGGGTTGGCCGGCGTGGCCGCAGCCGTACCGCGACCCGGACTCCTCCGCGTGCGCGCAGTTCGCCCGCGCGCACTCGGACGAGGTCGAGTACTTCGAGTACCTCCAGTGGCAGGCCGACCTGCAGCTCGCCGCCGCCGGCCGCCGGTCGCTCGAGCTCGGGCTCGGCGTGGGCGTGTACGAAGACCTCGCGCTTTCGGTCGACCGCGGCGGCGCCGAGGCCTGGGCCAACCAGCACCTCTACGCCTTGCGCGCGAGCATCGGCGCGCCGCCGGACGACTTCAGCCTGAAGGGGCAGGACTGGGGCCTGCCGCCGATGGCGCCGGCGCGCCTGCAGGCGGCCGCCTATCGGCCGTTCGTCGAGACGCTGCGCGCGAACATGCGTCACGCCGGCGCGCTGCGGATCGACCACGTCATGGGGCTCGCGCGGCTCTTCTGGGTGCCCGCGGGCGGGGCGCCCGCGGACGGCGCCTACGTGCGCTATCCCTGCACCGAACTGCTCGGCCTGCTCGCGCTCGAGAGCCAGCGCAACCGCTGCCTGGTCGTCGGCGAGGACCTCGGCACCGTGCCCGACGAGGTGCGCGCGGCGCTCGGCGCCGCGGGCGTGCTCTCCTCCCGCCTGCTCTACTTCGAGCGCGAGCACTCGGGCGAGTTCAAGCCGCCCGCGGCGTACCCGCGCCAGGCCCTCGTCGCGGTCACGACGCACGACCTGCCCACGCTCGCCGGGTGGTGGAGCGGGCGCGACCTCGCGGTCCGCGCCGCGCTCGGCCTCTTCCCGGACGCGCAGGCGCAAGCCGCGCAGCTCGCCGCGCGCGCGCTCGACCGCGCGCGCCTCCTGCGCGCCCTCGAGCGCGAGCGGCTGCTGCCGCCGGGAACCGGCGCGGATCCGGACACGGTCGGCGCGCTCACGCCGGAGCTCGCGCGCGCGGTCGCCGAGTTCCTCGCGCGCAGCGGCGCGCAGGTCATGGTGGTGCAGCTCGAGGACGTGCTCGGCCTCCTCGAGCAGGCCAACGTGCCCGGCACCGTCGCGGGACATCCGAACTGGCAGCGCAGGCTGCCGCTCGCGCTGGAGGACTGGCCGGACGACGCGCGCTTCCGGGCGCTCAGCGCGGCGCTGGCTGGGCTGCGCGCTGCCGCGCAAGCGCGAGACACGCCACCCCCGCCGCCGTGACGACGGCGAGCAGCGCGAAGCCCTCCCCGTAAGTCACGTCGAGACGGTCGTGCAGCGCGGCGAACGCGGACGGCCCGAGGATGATGCCGGCGTAGGTGATGCTGAGCGCGCCGCCGGTCGCGACCCCGATCTGCTCCGCCGGACTCTGGCGCGCGACCGCGGCCATGAACACGCCGTTCCAGCCGATCGCGGAGAAGCCGTAGAACGCGGTCGCCGCGACCACCAGCGCGAGCGGCCACGCGCCGCCGATCGCCGCGGTCGCGAGCGCGCCGGCCGCCGCGAGGGTGCCGTTCACGATCAGCGCCGCCGTCGCCGACCGGAGCCGGTCGGCGAGCCAGCCCCAAGCGAGCCGCCCGCCCGCCCCCGCGGCCTGCGCCACGGCGAGTACCGTTCCCGCCGTGACGAGGTCCAGCCCGATCTCGGTCACGAGATAGGTGACCAGGAAGCCGACCAGGACGAGCTGCGCGGCCGCGAAGGCGAGCGAGGCGAGCGCGAGCCAGCGCAGCACCGGGTGGCGCCAGATGAGCGCGAGGCTCGCGAACGGGCGAGCGAGCAGGCGCGCGGCGCGGTCGCGGTCGTCGTCCCACGCCGCTCGCACGCGCTCGATCGCCAGGGCGAGGCCGACGGCGAGCGCGCCGCAGGCGACCAGCGCGGCCCGCCAGCCGAACGCGAGCGTGATCGAGGGCACGAGCAGACCCGCGAGGATCCCGCCGATCGGTACGCCGGTCTGCTTGATGGAGAAGATGAGGTTCATCCTTCCGCTGGTCGGCGTGCGGGCGAGCAGCTGCGACGCGGCCGGGTTGGTGCAGCCGTATCCCAGCCCGATCACCAGCGCGCCGAGCGCGAGCACCGGCAGCAGGGCGAGCGCCGACAGCAGGCAGCCGGCCGCGGCCATCCCCAGCGCGAACTGGCTCGCGCGCGCCGCGCCCAGCCGCCGCACCAGCGCGCCGCTGACGAGCGACATGAGCATCGCGCCGACGTACACGAGGCTCACCTGGTAGCCGATGAGCGCCGGCTCGGTCCCGAGGTCGCGCGCAGCGCGCGGCGCCACCGCGGTGAGCGCGAGCGCGGCGAGGGTGGTGAGAGACTGGGTCGCGGTGGTGACCGCCACCACCGGCCAGACCGGCAGCGGCGCCGCAGCGTGCGCGGTCACCGTCGCGGGCCGGCCCGGCGCGCGCACGCGGGGCGGGCGGCGCAG
>JAGVSZ010000302.1 GCA_019137045.1 Betaproteobacteria bacterium | reverse complement strand
GTGAACCCGGGCTTCGGCGGGCAGCAGTTCATTCCCCACGCGCTGGAGAAGGTGCGCGCGGTGCGCCGGCGCATCGACGCGTCGGGCCGCGACGTGATGCTGGAGGTGGACGGCGGCGTGAAGGTGGACAACATCGCCGCGATCGCGCGCGCCGGCGCCGACACGTTCGTCGCCGGCTCGGCGATCTTCGGCGCCAGGGACTACCAGGCGACGATCGCGGCCATGCGGGCGCAGCTCGCGGCCGCCGCATGAGCCCGCCGGGGCCGCGCGCGGTCCTCTTCGACCTCGACGGCACGCTGCTCGACAGCGCGCCCGACCTCGCCGCCGCGGCAAACGCGATGCTCGCCGAGCTCGGCCTGCCGGCGCGCGCTCCCGCGCTGATCGCGACCTATATCGGCAAGGGGATCCCGAAGCTCGTGGAGCGGGCGCTCACCGGCGCGCTCGACGCGGCGGCCGATCCGGCGCTGTTCGCGCGCGCGCTGCCGGCCTACGAACGCCACTACGCGGCGGAGTCCGGCCGGCGCGCGCTGCCTTTCCCCGGCGTGCGCGCGGGCCTGCGCGCCCTGCAGGCGGCGGCCGTGCCGATGGCGTGCATCACGAACAAGGCCGAGCTGTTCACCCTCGATCTGCTGCAGCGCACCGCGCTGGACGGGTTCTTCGGCGTGGTGGTGTGCGGCGACACCGTCGCGCAGAAGAAGCCCCACCCCGAGCCGGTGCTCACCGCCTGCGCGCGGCTCGGCATTCGGCCGGCCGAGGCGCTGATGATCGGAGACTCGGCAATCGACGTGCAGGCGGCGCGGGCGGCAGGGTGCCCGGTCTGGTGCGTGCCCTACGGCTACAACGAGGGCCGGCCGGTCGAGTCGCTCGACTGCGACCGGACGGTGGCCTCGATCGCCGAGGCCGCAGCGCTGATCGTGACGGTGCGCTGAGCGGCGCGGGACGCGCGCTCAAGTGCTCAACCGGACGATCCCCGGCAGCGCATCGAAGCCGCTGTCGAAGCTCATGACGCGGGACACCTTCGCACGCTCGATGACGGCGGCGTGGATCGCGTCGCGGGCGGAGAGCGTACGGCGCCCGAGCACGATCGTCTTCGCCCGCTCGGCGTCGGCCGCGGTAACCGGGAAGACCTCGTCGACGACGCCGAGCAGCGCGTCGAACGCGGGCTGGATCGCGTCGCGCCGGTCGATCGCCACGTAGCGATGCAGGATCTCCTGGAGCACCTCGGCATCGGTCACCAGCCGCTCGCCCGACGCAATCGCGCGTTCGAGCAGCTTCTGCGCATCGCCCTTGTGCGGGTGCGCCGCCCCGACCAGATACATCGGGATGTTGGAGTCGATGAAGATCACTTGGCCGCGTCGCCGGCGTAGCCGCGTTCGATCTCCGCCAGCATGGCGTCGATGTCGGCGGCCGGGAAAGCGTGGCGGGCGGCGGCTCTGACCACCGCGAGCTTCTTCGCGCCGTCGCTCGCCGGTTGCGCGCGCCGCGCCGTCCGCAGCGCCTGACGCACCCACTCGGCCACCGTCATGCGGCTGCGCCGCGCGTGCTGCCGCACTTCCTGCATCTCGCGATCGTCGAGGATCACCTGGAGGCGTTTACTCATGGGGATGAGTATAACCGACTCAATATGAGTCTCCAACGCGGTACGAACCGGGACCCGGCGCGGCGCATGGAGCGGCCCGGACGCCCCGCGGCGTCCCTGCGGCGTCGGGTTGTGCGGCGCAAACGCCCGGTGCTATAGTCGCGCCGGCTTCACCTTCGACGAACGGACGCTACCTCGTCACATGAGCTGCGTGCTCTTCGGTCTCCGGGATCAGCGGGAACGCTGGCGCCGCTGGCGCTAGCCCGACGCGCTCGCGCGCGGCGTCACGCGCGCACCCGGCAGCATCGAACGGCACTCCCAGGCAGCGGCTCATGACCGAAACCGATTTCGACCGCCTCGCGGCGCAGGGCTTCAACCGCGTCCCGCTCGTCCTCGAGACGTTCGCGGACCTCGACACGCCGCTCTCGATCTACCTCAAGCTCGCCAACCGGCCGTACTCGTACCTGCTCGAGTCGGTGCAGGGCGGCGAGCGCTTCGGCCGCTACTCGTTCATCGGCCTGCCGGCGCAGACGCGCATCGTGGTGCGCGGGCACCGGGTGCTCGTGCTGCACGGCGAAACGGTGACGGAGGACCGCGCGAGCGCCGATCCGCTCGCGTTCGTCGGCGAGTACCTCGCGCGCTTCGAGGCGGCGCCGCTCGACGGGCTGCCGCGCTTCGCGGGCGGCCTGGTCGGCTACTTCGGCTACGACACGGTGCGCTACGTCGAGCCGAAGCTCGCCCGCAGGCCCGACAAGCCCGACCCGATCGGCACGCCCGACATCGTGCTCCTGCAGTCCGAGGAGATCGCCATCGTCGACAACCTGGCGGGCAAGCTCTACCTCGTCGTGTACGCGGACCCGCGCAACCCGCTCGCCTACGCGCACGGCAAGCAACGGCTGCGCGAACTCCTCGAGGCCCTGCGCCGCCCTGCGGAGATCCCGGCGCACGGCCCGACGGTCGCGCACCAGGCGCAGTCGGGTTTCGGCGAGGCGAGCTTCCTCCAGGCGGTGGCGCGCGCGAAGCGGTACATCTTCGACGGCGACATCATGCAGGTGCAGGTCGGCCAGCGGCTCTCGCGGCGCTACGCCGGCGAGCCGCTCGCGCTCTACCGCAGCCTGCGCACGCTGAACCCGTCGCCCTACATGTTCTACTTCGACTTCCGCGACTTCCAGGTCGTGGGCGCCTCGCCGGAGATCCTGGTCCGCCTGGAGGGAGACAAGGTGACGCTGCGCCCGATCGCCGGGACGCGGCGCCGCGGCGCGAGCGCCGACGAGGACCGCGCGCTCGCCGCGGAGCTCCTCGCCGACCCGAAGGAGCGCGCCGAGCACGTGATGCTGATCGACCTCGGCCGCAACGACGTCGGGCGCGTCGCCCAGACCGGTTCGGTGCGCGTTACCGAGAACATGGTGATCGAGCGCTACTCGCACGTGATGCACATCGTGTCGAACGTCGAGGGGAAGCTCGAGCCGGGCCTCGACGCGCTCGCGGTGCTGCGCGCCACCTTCCCGGCCGGCACCGTCACCGGCACGCCGAAGGTGCGCGCGATGGAGATCATCGACGAGCTGGAGCCGGTCAAGCGCGGCGTCTACGCCGGCGCGGTGGGCTACATCGGCTACCACGGCGACATGGATCTCGCGATCGCGATCCGCACCGGCGTGCTGAAGGACGAGGTGCTGCACGTGCAGGCCGCAGCCGGCATCGTGGCCGACTCGGTGCCCGAGAGCGAGTGGAACGAGACGAACATCAAGGCGCGGGCGCTGCTGCGCGCGGCGGAGATGGCGACCGCGGGGCTCGACTCGAAGGTGGAGCGATGAGCGCGCGCGCGCCGCGGCGCTCAGCGCTTCGCGCGCAGCGTCCCGGTCCAGCCGCAGCCGATCGTGCGGCAGCGGTAGCGCCGCCGCGGCGAGACGAGGCTCAGCAGGCGGTCGAAGGGGGTGCGCCGCGTCCGGATCACCGGCCCGCGACAGAGCGGGCAGCGCAGCGCCGGGTCCGGAGGATGGGTGTACATGGTCTGCGAACCGGTCCGGCCGGTCGGCGCGGGGTCCGTCGGAACAGGATATAGCGGGTCGAGGCGGACATGGTATTGATGATCGACAACTACGACTCGTTCACGTTCAACCTGGTGCAGTACCTGGGAGAGCTCGGCGCCGCCGTGAGGGTGGTCCGCAACGACGAGATGACCGTGGACGAGGTCGAGCGCCTGCAGCCGGAGCGGATCGTCGTCTCGCCCGGGCCGTGCTCCCCGAACGAGGCGGGCATCTCGCTCGAAGCGATCCGCCGGCTGGGCGGCCGGGTCCCGATCCTGGGCGTGTGCCTGGGCCACCAGGCGATCGGGCAGGCGTTCGGCGGGCGGGTGGTGCACGCGCAGACCCTGATGCACGGCAAGACCTCGCCCATTCGCCACGCGGGCGCCGGCGTCTTCCGCGGCCTGCCGGATCCGTTCACCGCGACGCGCTACCACTCGCTCGCCGTCGAGCGCGCCTCCCTCCCCGACTGCCTCGAGGTCACCGCCTGGACCGAGGACGGCGAGATCATGGGCCTCGCGCACCGGACGCTCGCCGTGGAGGGGGTGCAGTTCCACCCCGAATCGATCCTGACGAGAGGAGAGAGGCATGATCACCCCCCAGGAAGCGCTCCAGCGCACCATCGAGCACCGCGAGATCTTCCACGACGAGATGCTCGACCTGATGCGCCAGATCATGAGCGGGCAGATGTCGCCGGTCATGATCGCGGCGATCACCACCGGGCTGCGCGTGAAGAAGGAGACGATCGGCGAGATCACCGCCGCCGCGCAGGTGATGCGCGAGCTCGCGACCAAAGTGCACACCCGGGATCCGGACAACCTCGTCGACGTCGTCGGCACCGGCGGTGACGCAGCGCACACCTTCAACATCTCCACGGCGGCGACGTTCGTGTGCGCCGCGGCCGGCGCGCGCGTCGCGAAGCACGGCAACCGCGCGGTGTCGTCCAAGTCGGGGAGCGCCGACGTGATGGAAGCGCTCGGGGTCAAGATCGACCTCGCGCCCGAGCAGGTCGGGCGCTGCATCGACGAGGTCGGCGTCGGCTTCATGTTCGCGCCGAACCACCACGCCGCGATGAAGCACGCCGCGCCGGTGCGGCGCGAACTGGGCGTGCGCACGATCTTCAACATCCTCGGACCGCTGACCAACCCCGCCATGGCGCCGACGCAGCTGATGGGCGTCTTCCACCCCGACCTCGTCGGCATCCAGATCCGCGTGCTGCAGCGGCTGAACGCGCGCCACGCGATGACGGTCTACGGCACCGAGGGCCTGGACGAGATCTCGATCAGCGGCCAGACCCTGATCGGCGAGCTGAAGGAGGGCCGGGTGAACGAGTACGCGTTCCATCCCGAGAAGGTCGGCCTGCCGGTGCACGATCCGCGCGCGCTGCGCGTGGCGAACGTGGAGGAGTCGCGCGCGCTCGTGCTCGCCGCGCTCGAGAACAAGCTCGGCGCGGCGCGCGACATCGTGGCGCTCAACGCCGGCGCGGCGATCTACGTCGCGGACAGGGCGCCGACGCTGGAGGAGGGCGTGGAGGTCGCCTTCGAGACGATCAAGAGCGGCGCGGCGCGGGCGAAGCTCGACGAGTTCGCCCGGTTCACGCAGCAGTTCGCGCGCTAGCCGCCGGACGCCCGTGCCGACGCAGCCCGGCTACGACGAGATCGCACGCCACGCGGCGGCAAGCATGGCCGCGGGCCGGCTGGAGGAGGCGGAGCAGGCGTTCGCCCGGATCGTCGCGCTCAACCCGCGCGAGCACGGCGCGCTGCAGGCGCTGGCCGTAATTGCGCTGCGGACCGATCGCCCGGCGGCCGCGCTCGAGCGCGCCCGGCGCGCGCACGCCCTCGATCGCCGCAATCCCGAGTACCTCAACACGCTGGGGATCGCTTGCGGCGCATGCGGGCAGACCGAGGACGCCGTTGCCGCGTTCCGGCGCGCGGTACGGGAGCGCCCCGCGTACGCCGACGCGCACTGCAACCTGGGGATCGCGCTGCGCCGGCTGGGCCGGCTCGACGACGCGACCACGGCGCTGCGTCGGGCGGCGGTGCTTGCTCCCGAGGCTGTGGGCGCCCACCTCAATCTCGGCAAGGCGTTGCTCGACGCGGGGAACGGCGAAGCGGCGGCCGCTTCGTTCCGGACAGGACTCGCGCTCGATCCGCGCAATGCGGAGGCCGCGAATCACCTCGGTCTCGCACTCCAGGCGCTCGGCCGACTGGACGAGGCGATCGAGAGTTTCCGGCGCGCGGTGACGAGCGACCCCCGCGATGCGGACGCGCACAACAACCTCGGCCTGGCGCTGCGGCTGAAAGGTCGCGAGCAGGAGGCCGCGGACTGCTTCCGGACGGCGCTCGCGATCGAACCGGCGAACGTGCTCGCTGCCAACAACCTGGGGTTGACGCTGCAGGCCCTCGGGCGCCTCGACGAATCGATCGATGCGCTGCGCGCGGTCGTGGCCGCGGCGCCGGGATTCCCGGACGCGCACGCCAATCTGGGCACGGTCCTCAGGCTCGCCGGTCGGTTGGGCGAGGCGGAAGTCGCGCTCGGTGCGGCGCTCGCGCTGCAGCCGCGCGCCGTCGGGGCCCTCAACGGTCTCGGCGCGGTGCGCCTCGCGCAGGGCCGGACGGGCGAGGCGATCACCCTCTTCGAGCAGGCGATCGCCGAGGATCCCGGGCATTTCGATGCGCTCGCCAACCTCGGACTGGCGCTCCTGGGCGAGGGTCGAACCCGGGAAGCGCTCTCCCGCCTGGAAGCGTGCGTCCGGCTACGGCCAGATTCGGCGATGGCTGCGAACAATCTCGCAGCCGTGCACCGGACGCGCGGCGACATGCGGCGCGCCGTCGAGTGCTATCGCCGCGCGCTCGCGCTCGACCCGGACGCGATCGGCGTGCAGAGCAACCTGCTCGCCAGCCTGAATTACCTGCCGGAACTCTCGACCGCCCGCCTCCTCGCCGAGCATCGGCGCGCCGGGGAGCGGCTGGAGGCGCCGCTGCGCGCGCAGCGGCAAGTGCACGCCAACCCGCGCGATCCGGACCGGCGGCTGCGGATCGGTTATGTTTCGGGCGACTTTCGCGAGCACGCCATGGCCTACTCGATTGCACCCGTGCTCGCACAATGCGACGCGGCGCGCTTCGCGACGGTCTGCTACGCGAACAACGCAGGCGAGGACGAGGTGACGGCGCGCCTGCGCGGCCTCGCGCACGAATGGCGCAGCATCGTCGGCGCGACCGACGAGAGCGTGGCCGGCCTCGTGCGGCGCGACGGCATCGACATTCTGGTCGACCTCTCCGGGCACACGGCGCTCAATCGCCTCGGGGTGTTCGCCCGCAAGCCGGCCCCGCTCCAGGTCGCGTGGCTCGGGTATGTGACCTCGACCGGATTGGCGGCGATCGATTACCGGCTGACCGACGGCCGGGCCGACCCGCCCGGCGCCGACGAGACGGGCTATGCCGAGACGCTGATACGGCTGCCATGCGTCACGGTTTTCGAGCCGGCCGCGGGCAGCCCGCCGGTGGGACCGCTCCCGTCGCTCGCCGGTGGAGCGTTCACCTTTGCCTGCCTCAACCACCTTGCCAAAGTGACGCCGGAGGCGATCGCGCTCTGGGCAAGGATCCTCCAGGCGGTGCCCGAGTCCCGCTTGTTGCTGGGCAATGCCGGGGACGAAGACGTGCGGCAGGCCATGACCGCCGCGTTCGCCGGGCACGGGATCGCGGCGGCGCGGCTCGCGTTCCGCGCGAAGCTCCCGCTCGGCGGCTATCTCGTGCTCCACGGGGAGATCGACCTCGCGCTCGATACCTTCCCGTATAACGGCGGCGCGACGAGCTGCCACGCGCTGTGGATGGGCGTGCCGTTCGTGACCCTCGCGGGCGATCGCTACATGGCGCGGATGGGAGTGAGCCTGCTCACCGAGGCCGGTCTCGACGAGTTCGTCGCGCGCTCCGCGGAGGAGTACGTGGATCTGGCCGTGCGCGCGGCGCACGACCGTCCGCGCCTGGCTGCGCTGCGCGCATCGATGCGGGAACGCGTCGCCGCGTCGCTGCTGGGCGATGCGGCGCGTTTCGTGCGCACACTCGAGCAGGCCTATCGGGGCATGTGGCACGCTTGGTGCCGGGCTCCGGCACCCTCATGAGCGACATGCTCGACCGGATCCTGGCCGTCAAGGCGCAGGAGATCGCAAGCGCACGGCGGGCGCTGCCGCTCGCGGCTGTGCGCGCCGAGGCCGCGGCGGCACCGGCGCCGCGCGGGTTCGCGGCCGCGCTGCGCGCGCGGATCGCAGCGGGGCGCCCGGCCGTCATCGCGGAGGTGAAGAAAGCGAGCCCGAGCAAGGGCGTGCTGCGCGCCGACTTCGATCCCGCGGCGATCGCGCGCGCGTACGCGGACGCCGGGGCGGCGTGCCTCTCGGTGCTCACCGACCGGCAGTTCTTCCAGGGCGGGTCCGAGCACCTCGTCGCGGCGCGCGCGGCGTGCGCGCTCCCGGTGCTGCGGAAGGATTTCGTGCTCGACCCGTACCAGGTGTACGAAGCGCGCGCGCTGGGGGCCGACTGCGTGCTGCTCATCGTGGCCGCCCTCGACCGGTCGCGCCTGCGGGACCTCGCGGCCGTGGCGGAGGAGCTGCGGATGGACGTCCTGGTCGAGGTGCACGACGCTGCGGAGCTCGAACTGGCGCTCGATCTGTCGACCCCGCTCGTGGGTGTGAACAACCGCGACCTGCGCACGTTCGAGACCCGCCTCGAGACGACACTGGACCTGCTGCCGCGCCTCCCGGCCGACCGCGTGGTCGTGACCGAGAGCGGCATCCTGCGCGCCGCGGACGTCGCGCTCATGCGCGCGCGGGGCGTGCACGCCTTTCTCGTCGGGGAGGCGTTCGTGCGGGCGCCGAATCCCGGCCTGGCGCTCGCGGCGCTTTTCGGCGCGTGAGCTCCGATTTTCGTCATTCAGATCAAAATCTTGTCGGGATGCTCGGTAGTCCTCATGCGCGTACCGCGCTAATGTATTGATTTGACTGATGTTCGTTCTATCGGACCAGACGTTGCGCGAATGCAACATTCGGCCGCCAAATCTGCCCTGAATAGGCCTTGGCGATTGCTCCGCGAGGGGGGCGAGTTGCAGAATGGCCACAACTTCCCGGCTTCTCGGAGGAGTGACGGCGGCCCGCTCCGGGCTCCCGGTTTCAACGTTCAGAGGAGAACTCTTTGATGAACAAGAAAGTCATGGCACTCGCCGTCGCCGGCGCGTTCGCCGCGCCTGCGGCGTTCGCGCAGTCGAGCAACGTGCAGCTGTACGGGCGCGCCAACCTCGGCTTCGACCACTATGAGGCCAAGGGCGCGGGCAACCCCGTCAATGCACCCCAGAACGTCAACAACAACCGCGACGGGCGCTTCCGCGTGTTCGACAACAGCTCGCGCGTCGGCCTGCGTGGCACCGAGGACCTCGGCAACGGCCTGAAGGCGATCTTCCAGATCGAGACCGGCGTCAACATCGACAACGGCAGCAACACCGCCCAGGGCGGCCAGGGGAACGCGTCGTCGGGCTTCTGGGCGTCGCGCGACTCGTTCGTCGGCCTCGACTCGAACTTCGGCCGCCTCACCTTCGGCCGGCAGTCGATCTACTGGGCCAACGGCGTGAACGCGCAGTTCGCGGCCAACTACATCAACACGGAAATCCCGTGGACGAACGGCACGGCGTTGGGCCGGATCAACTCGGGCGCGCTCGGCAGCGCGGCCCCGGCGCGGGTCAGCAACGTGGTCCAGTACACCACGCCGACCTTCGCGGGCCTCAACGCCACGCTGAGCTACTCGCCGAACTTCCAGGAGCCGGTCCAAAACGTTTCCGGGAACGTCGACACCGACGGCAACATCTGGGGCGCGACGGTGCGCGGCACCTGGGGTCCCTGGTACGCGCAGGTCGACTACGCCGACGTTTCGGGCAACTCCTCGCTCGTGGGCGCACCGCGCCTCGACGGCAACGCGTGGAAAGTGGGCGGCAGCTGGGGCTACATGCCCGGCGCGCGCGTCGGCATCATCTGGGTCCGTTCGCAGGCGAACAACGCGGTGGGCCTGACGACCGGCGACAAGGTGAACCAGGACGGCTGGACGCTGAACTGGGAGCACACCTTCGGCAACTTCCAGGTCATGGCGCAGTTCGGCTTCACCAACGACATCAAGAACTGCAACGGCGATCCGGGCACGGTCTCGTGCGACGAGACGGGTTCCACGGGCTACATGATCGGCGGCCGTTACTTCCTGTCGAAGCGCACCTGGCTCTACGCCTCGTACAACACCGTCAGGAACGACGCCAACCAGTTTGCCGACTACGTCGGCGGCGGGATCACCTCGACGGCGCTTCCGGCCGGCGGTGGCGCGACCTATCCGTACGGCGCGGATCCGGAGATCTGGGCGATCGGCATCTTCCACCAGTTCTAATCCGGCCCAGGTCGGACGCGAACAAGACGGGCGCTTCGGCGCCCGTTTTTTTTTGCCGCTTCCGCACGTTCCGGCTAGAGTGGCCGGGGGACTGCGGCGCGCGCTTTCTTGCATGCCTTCCATCGACGAACTGATCATTGGGTTCGACCGCGGCCTACGGGCCATTGTCGGTCCGCCGCGGGCGGCGCGGCCCATGCCGGGCGCTTCCCTAGCGGAAGCCGAGCTGACTGCGCAGGAGCGACGGGACGCCGCCGCCCTCATGCGCGTGAATCACTGCGGCGAGATCTGCGCACAAGCGCTCTATCAGGGTCAGGCGCTCGCGTCGCAGAACGAGGGGCTCAAGCAGGCGCTGGGCGAGGCCGCGCGCGAGGAGGCGGACCACCTCGCCTGGAGCGAGCAGCGCATCGCCGAGCTCGGCGGCCGCACGAGCCTGCTCAACCCGCTCTGGTACGCCGGGTCGCTCGCGATCGGTTTCGCCGCCGGGAAGGCCGGTGACGCCTGGAATCTCGGCTTCCTCCAGGAGACCGAGCGGCAGGTCGAGGCGCATCTTCAGCGCCACCTGGACCGGCTCGCGCCGCGCGACGCAAAGACCCGCGCGGTCGTCGAGGTCATGCAGTGCGACGAGGCGTGTCACGCGCGGACGGCCGAGAGCCTCGGGGCGCGCGAGCTGCCGAGCTTCGTCAAGGCCGCGATGCGTGCGGCCGCCAGGGTGATGACGTCGCTTTCGTACCGGATCTAGCGTCGAGCGACGCCGTCCGGGCGCAAGCCCCTGTGCCAAGAAAAATGGCGGGGCCATGCCCCGCCATTTCATTCCGGACGCCTGCCGCGAGACAGACGCGGTACCTTGGACTCAGAACTTGACCGAGGCCTGCGCGCCGAGGATCTGGACGTTGGCCTTATAGCTTCCGATCAGGTTGCCGCGGAATGCGTCCACCCCGGTCGGAGTCAGGTTGCTCGAAGAGTCGTCGACCCAGATGTACGTGTAGCCGAAGTCGAACCACCAGTTCGGGTTCGGCTGGAACCGCGCGCCGACCGACAGCCAGACTCGATCGTTGTCCGGCAGGCGCGGCGTGCGGTGGGAGTCCTGCACCGGGGAGGTGTCATAGGCGACCCCTGCGCGCAGGAGCCAGGGCTGGTTGAGCTGGTACTCCCCGCCTACGCCAATACGCCAGCTGTTCTTGAACTGGAGTGCAGTGCTCGTGAGCGTTGCCCCGGTCGACTGACTCTGAATGTCCAGCGTCTGGATCGAGTCCCAGCCGGTCCAGGTGTAGTCGGCGAGCATCCGGAAGGCCGGAGTGAACTGATGCGACACGCCGACTGAGAAGGTGTCGGGCAGCTTCACCTCCGCTTTCACATTCTGGCCCGGGGGCAGCAGCGGCGACTGGGCGCCGTTGTAGGAAAGGTCTCCCTCGATCGTGTAGCTGATCGTGGAGCGATAGGTCACGCCGACGCGCGTGCCTTGCTGAAAGTCGAACAGCGCGCCGAGGTTCCAGCCCCACGCCCAGTCGTCCCCTTCGACCTTGC
>JAGVSZ010000286.1 GCA_019137045.1 Betaproteobacteria bacterium | reverse complement strand
GGTCGAGTTCTGGCAGGGCCGCCCCTCGCGCCTGCACGACCGCGTGCGCTACCGCAAGGACGGCGCGGGCTGGGTCATCGAGCGGCTGGCGCCCTGAGGCTCAGCCGGGCGCGCGCGCGCCCGGCCGGCGCAGCGCGAGGCTCTCCCACGCCGCCACCCGCACCAGCACGCCGGTCGGCGCCGCGGAGAGCCCCAGCGCCGAGGCGTGGTGCCCGAGCGCGACCGGCACCAGCGCCGCGAGCAGCGCCAATCCGGCGAGGTGCGAAAGCGGCGGGCCCCGCCGGTCGTTGGTCACCCACTTGAACAGCGCGTTGCCGAGGAGATAGAGCGCCGGACCGCCGAGAATCGCGGCGGCGCCGGCGCCGGCGAGGTGGTCGGGATGGGTGAGCACCAGCTCGTCACCCACCGCGGCGACGATGATGCCGGCGACGATCAGCAGGTGCAGGTAGGTATACGCGAGACGCGCCTGCCGTCCCGGATCCGCGGCGTGGCGGATGCGGTGGCTCGCGCGCTCGGCGCCGGTGTCGAAGTACACCCACCACATCGCGACGCTCCCGACCATCGCCACGCCGAGCCCGACGGCCGCCACCGCGTCCCACGCGAGCTGCGCGAACGTCGCGCCGGTGACCAGCAGCGACTCGCCGAGCGCGATGATCACGAACAGCGCGCAGCGCTCGGCCATGTGGGCGCCGTCCACGTTCCAGTCGGCGATGCGCGAGCGCCCGAGCCCCGGCACCCAGAAGTAGAGCGACGGCGACAGGACCTCCAGCGCGAGCGCGACCGCCCACCAGGCGAGCCGGGCGTCGCCCTCGGCCAGCGCGCCCGCGATCCAGAACACGCTCGACAGCAGGAGCCAGCACAGGATGCGCTGGAAGTTGCGCGTCATGGGGTCCGGTCCGTCGCGCACCGCCCAGAGGAAGAAGAGCGTGCGCCCGATCTGGTTGAACACGTAGGCGCCGGCGAACACCGGCCCGCGCGCGCCGAACGCGTCGGGAATGGACGACGAGAGCAGCAGGCCGGCGGCCATCAGCGCGAACAGGCAGAGCCGCACCGGGATGCGCTCGGGATCGAGCCAGTTGGTGACCCAGGAGGTGTAGATCCACACCCACCACACCGCGACCAGGAGCAGCGCCGCCTGCACCGCGCCGACCGTCGTCGGGTGCTCGAGCAGGAAGTGCGACAGCTGCGTCACCGCGAACACGAACACCAGGTCGAAGAACAACTCGACCGTGCCCACCCGGCCGCCGTCGGGACCGCGGCCGCGCAGCAGCGAGCGGGCGCGACTCATCGGCGCTCCGGCGCGGGCAGCGCGACCCCCGCCACGCGCGCGTAGTACTTCGCCACCGCCGCGTCGTCCTCCTGCCCGTGCCCGAGCGCGGCCGTGGCGATGAACGACTGGCGCGCGGCCGCCCCGATCGGGAGCGCCGCGCGCGCCGCCGCGCCGGTCTCGAGCGCGAGCCCGAGGTCCTTCGCCAGGATGTCCACCGCCGCCCGGGGCGAGTAGTCGCCCGCGAGCACGCGCGGCAGGCGGTCGCCCGCCGCCCAGCTCGCCCCGGAGCTGGCGCTCACCACCTCGAGGATCGTGCGCGGGTCGAGCCCGAGCTTCAGCCCGAAGACCAGCCCCTCGCACGCGGCCGCGAGGTTGATCCCGGCCATGAGGTTGTTCACGAGCTTCATGCGCGAGCCGTCGCCGGTGCGCGTCCCGACGTGAAAGCGCCGGCCCGAAATCGCCTCCAGCACCGCGCGCGCCGCGTCGTACGCCGCGGGCGCGCCCGCGATCATCATCGACATCGTGCCGTCGAGCGCCCGCGCGGGGCCGCCCGACACCGGCGCGTCGAGCGCCAGGATCCCGTGCCGCCCGAGGCGCGCGGCGAGCGGGCCGGAGAACTCGGGCGACACCGTGCTGCACATCACCAGCACGCCGCCCGGAGCCATGCCCTCGACCACGCCGCGCGGCCCGAACACCACCTCCTCGGTCTGTCGGGCGTCGACGACGAGCGTCACCACCACCGGACACGCCGCGGCCACCTCCGCCGGCGCCGCGCACACGGCGGCGCCCGCGGCGCGCGCCTCCTCCTCCGCCTCGCGGCGGACGTCGCGCACGCTCACCGCGCAGCCGCGCGCGAGCAGCCGCTTCGCGACGCCCATGCCCATCGCGCCGATCCCGATCACCCCTGCCCGCATCGCGGTCACCTCCGCGCCGGGATTCTAGCGATGCCGCGCCGCGCCTTGCTTTTCGCGCGCGCGCGGTTCACGCTTGGCGCTCCCCGCCCGTCTCCCGGACCTCGACCACGGAGGTTCCATGCTCACGCTGCAGGACTGCCTCGACTTCTGCGAGCTGACCGAGGATGAAGTGCTGGCGATCGCCGAGCACGAGCATCTCACCGAGATGGCCGCGCTCGAGCTCGGCAGCTACCTCGTGTGCACGCCCGAGGGCGAGCGGCGCATCGCGTCGATGATCGTCGAGGACATCGACTGCGCCCGCACGCGCGGCGACTTCCAGCACGCGGCCATGCTCAGGCTCGTGCTCCAGCGCTTCGTGGCGACCCACGCGCAGCACTGCGCGCCCGCGCGCTAGGTAGAATCCGCGGCCTCCCGCCCGAGGCCGCCACATGACCGGACGCTCCGCTCCCGCCCGCGCCGCGCGATGAAGCGCGCGGCGGTGATCGCGCTCGCGGCGGCGCTCGCCGCCGCGGCGTTGGGCGTTTGGGTCGCCGGCGCGCGGCCGACGACGCCCGTCGACGCTCCGGACGGCCGCCTGCCGTGCGTCTCGTACGCCCCGTTCCGCCAATCCGGCCTCTCGCCGCTCGTCGCGGGCACGCGCGCGACCGAGGCGCAGATCGACGCCGACCTCGCGGCGCTCGCCCGCGTCACCGGCTGCGTGCGCACCTACTCGGTCGACCAGGGTCTCGACGCGGTGCCGCGCCTCGCGCGCAGGCACGGCCTGCGCGTGCTGCTCGGCGTCTGGATCGGCCGCGACGCCGCGGAGAACGAGCGCGAGCTCGCGCGCGCGCTCGCCGTGCTGCGGCACGACGCGGACGCGATCGACGCGGTCGTCGTCGGCAACGAGGTGCTCCTGCGCCGCGAGCAGCCGGTCGCGCGGCTGCGCGCCTACCTCGAGCGCGTGCGGGCCGCGACCCCGATCCCGGTGACCTACGCCGACGTGTGGGAGTTCTGGCTGCGCCACCCCGCGCTCGCCGACGCGGTCTCGTTCGTCACCGTCCACCTGCTCCCCTACTGGGAGGACGAGCCGCAGCCGGTCGACCGCGCGGTCGACCACGTCCTGCGCGTCCACGAGCGCGTGCGCGGCGCGTTTCCGGGCAGGGCCGTGCTGGTCGGCGAGGTGGGGTGGCCGAGCGCGGGAAGGCGGCGCGAGGGTGCGGTGCCCTCGCCCGCGAACCAGGCGCGGTTCGTCCGCGAGTTCGCCGCGGCCGCGGCGCGGCACGGCGTGCGCTACAACGCGATCGAGGCGTTCGACCAGCCGTGGAAGCGGCGGCTCGAAGGCACCGTCGGCGGCTTCTGGGGCCTGCTCGACGCCGACGCGCGGCCGAAGTTTCCGCTGCGCGGACCGGTGCCGGGACGCGCGGCCACCCCCGGCTTCATCGGGGCGGGCCTGGGCGCGGTCGCACTGCTCGTGCTCGGCGCCATCCGGCGCCTGCGCGTGGCGGGCGCGGTCTTCCTGGCCACCGCCGGCGCGGCGCTCGGCGCCGCAGTCCCGATCCAGGCGCGCGCGGTGCAGACCGCGTGTCGCGACGCGTTCGAGTGCGCGGTCGGCGGCGGCTTCTCCCTGGCGGCGTTCGGGGCTGCCACGCTGTGCGCGCTGGCGATCGCGCGGCGGCTCGACGGCAGGCCGGGGGCCACGCCCGCACCGGTGGCCGACATCGCCCGCTGGCTGCGGACCGATGCGTCGGCCGGGTCGCAGACCGGGCGCGTGCTCGGCACGCTCCGGTTCGTGGTGCTGTTCGGCGCCGCGTTCCTCGCGCTGGGGCTCGCCGTCGATCCGCGCTACCGCGCTTTCCCCCTCGCGGCGTTCGCGGCGCCCGCGGCCGGCTTCGCGGCGCTCGCGTGGCTGAGCGAACGGCGCGAGCGCGCGGCGTCGGTCGGTCGCGAAGAGCGCGTCCTGGCCGCGGTGCTGGCCGCCTGCGCGCCGGTCATCGTCTGGCGGGAAACGGTCGCCAACCTCGACGCGCTGGGCTGGGCGGCCCTATGCCTCCTGCTCGCCGCCGCCGCGGGCCTGCCGCGGCCGCGGGCGGGCGAGCGCCAGCAGGCCGAGCAGCAGTCCGACCGCACCGGCCTCGACGGAATATAGGACGAGACCGGCCGCCCCGAGGGCGGCGGCCGCGATCCCTGCGCCGGCGCCGCGGGTCGCGGTCGCGAGCAGGCCGGCGCCGACCGCCGCGCCCGCGAGGGCGCCGCTCCCGAACGCGGCGATCAACGCCGCCCGCGGCACGCACCACCACGGCGCGCCCGCCGCGCCGCACAGGTGCGCGTAGGCCTCCGGCTCGATGAACTGGAAGCGCAGCAGCGCCGCCACGGCCGCGGCGGCGATGGCGGCCGTCATTGGAACGAGGGGATGCACGGATCGCTGTCGGGACGGGCAGACACTAGGCGCGGGACCGCGGCTCGGGTATCGTTCGCGCCGCCCCGAAACCCGGCCGCGGCGCGGAACTTCTTGCCGGCTGACGGCACTATGCCACGGGTGGCATCGGGCTTGCTCTTGCGCTGTTCAACCCCAAACTCCGGTGCCGCGTTGTTGCGGCCTCCACACCCACCCCGTCGATGAACCCCGTGAACCTCCCGCACGCCCCCGCCCTCCCGCGCCCCGCCCATCCCGGACGCCTCGCCGGCGTCCTCACCGCCGCGTCGGTCGCAGCGCTCGTCGCGGCGCTCAACCTCGGCGCCTGGGCGGGGCTCAACCGGCCGCTCGATCTCCCCGACTGGGACGGTCCGGTCGCGGGCGTGGCCTACAGCGGGTTCCAGCGCGACCAGGACCCGACGCGCGGGCGCTTCCCGACCGACGAGGAGCTCGCCGCCGACCTCGACCGTATCGCCGGGATCACCGGCCGGATCCGGACCTACAGCGCGGTGGAGAACCGCGCCGTCGCGACGCTCGCGCCCGAGCGCGGCCTGCGGGTGACGCTCGGCGCGTGGCTCGACCGGCGCGCCGACAACAACGACATCGAGGTGGCCGCCGCCGTGCACGCCGCCCGCGACAACCCGGGGGTCGACCGCATCATGGTCGGGAACGAGTCGATCCTGCGCGGCGATCTCACCGTGGAGGAGCTGGCCGCGTACCTCAAGCGCGTGAAGCGCTTCGCGAAGAAGCCGGTCTCCACCGCCGAGCCGTGGCACGTGTGGCTGCGCTACCCCGAGCTCGCGCGCAGCGTGGACTTCATCACCGTGCACCTGCTGCCCTACTGGGAGGGGGTGCCGCGCGCGCACGCGGTCGACTACGCGCTCGCGCGCTACGCGGAGCTGAAGCGCGCCTTTCCGAAGAAGCGCATCGTGATCGGCGAGATCGGGTGGCCGAGCCGCGGCGACCGGGTCGGCGGCGCGGTCGCCTCCCCGGCCGAGCAGGCGGGCTTCGTGCGCGAGTTCCTCGCGCGCACCGCCGGCGAGCGCCTCGACTACTACCTGATGGAGATGTACGACCAGCCGTGGAAACAGGGCGCGGAGGGCCGCACCGGCGCCTACTGGGGGATCGCCCACGCCGACCGCACGCCGAAGTTCGCGTTCGCCGGGCCGTTCGAGCCCGACGCGGCCTGGCGCCACAAGGCGCTCGCCGCGACGCTGCTCGCCGCGCCCTTCGTCCTGTGGTTCGCGTTCGCCTTCCGGCGGCTGCGGCTCGCCGGCCTGGTCGCCTTCGGCGCGCTGATCCAGGTGGCTGCGGCGACGCTCGTCTGGCTCGCCGCGATCCCGTTCGAGTTCTACCTGCGGCCGGTCGACTGGGTCGCGGTCGGGGTGCTGCTCCCCGGCGCGGCGGCGATGCTCGCGGTGCTGCTCGCGCAGGGCTTCGAGTTCGTCGAGGTGCTGTGGGCGCGGGCGTGGCGGCGCGAGTTCCGCGCCGTGCCGCTCCTCGCCGGCGCGCCGGAGCCGTTCGTGTCGATCCACCTGCCCGCGTGCAGCGAGCCGCCCGAGATGGTGATCCTCACGCTCGACTCGCTCGCGCGCCTCGACTACGCCAACTTCGAGGTGATCGTCGTCGACAACAACACCCGGGACGAGGCGCTGTGGAAGCCGGTCGAGGCGCACGTCGCCGCGCTCGGGCCGCGCTTCCGGTTCTTCCACCTGCCGCAGTGGCCCGGGTTCAAGGCCGGCGCGCTCAACTTCGCGCTGCGCATGACCGACCCGCGCGCGGAGGCGGTCGGCGTGGTCGACGCCGACTACGCGGTCGACCCGCAGTGGCTGCGGCGGCTGGTCGCGCACTTCGCCGCCGCGGACGTGGCGGTCGTGCAGGCGCCGCAGGCGCACCGCGAGTTCGAGTCGAGCCCGTTCCGGCGCATGGCGAACTGGGAGTTCGACGGCTTCTTCCGCATCGGCATGCATCACCGCAACGAGCGCAACGCGATCATCCAGCACGGCACGATGACGCTGGTGCGCCGCGCCGCGCTGGAGCGCGTCGGCGGCTGGGGCGAGTGGTGCATCTGCGAGGACGCGGAGCTCGGCCTGCGCCTCATGGAGGCGGGCCACGACGTGCGCTACGTCGACGAGGTGCTCGGGCGCGGCCTGACGCCCGCGAGCTTCGCGGCCTTCAAGTCGCAGCGCTTCCGCTGGGCGTTCGGCGCGATGCAGATCCTCAAGGCGCACGCCGGGGCGCTGTTCGGCGCGGGCCGCCTCAGCGCCGGCCAGCGCTACCACTTCCTCACCGGCTGGGGCGGGTGGTTCGCCGACGCGCTGCACCTCGTGTTCGCGTTCGCCGCGCTCGCCTGGACGGCGGGGGCGATCGCCGCGCCGCAGTTCTTCCCGCTGCCGCTCGACCTCTACCTCGTGCCGGTGGTCGCGTTCCTCGCCGGCAAGGCGGTGCTGAGCCCGCTCCTCTACCGCGCCCGCGTCCGCTGCAGCTGGGCCGACGTGGCCGGCGCGTCGCTCGCCAGCATGGCGCTGTCGCACGTGATCGCGCGCGGCGTCTGCGCGGGGCTGTGGCGCCGCAACGGCGAGTTCAAGCGCACCGCCAAGGGCGCCGGGCGCGCGCCGCGCTTCGCGTGGCTCGCCGCGGTGCGCGAGGAGGCGCTGCTCCTCGGCGCGCTCGGGCTCGCGTCGGCCGCGGTGGTGTGGCGCTTCGGGGCCGACCACGGCGAAGCGGCGTTCTGGGCGCTCGTGCTCGCCGCGCAGGCGCTGCCCTACGCCGCGTCGGTGGCGGCCGCGCGGAT
>JAGVSZ010000220.1 GCA_019137045.1 Betaproteobacteria bacterium | reverse complement strand
CCGGGGTCGGCGACGCCGCGCGGGCTCTCCATGCCGATCACCGGTACGCCGGTCGCGCGCTCGAGCGCGCGCGCCGCCGTGGCCGAGCGGCCGCGCATCGTCGCGGGCCCGGCGAGGATCAGCGGCCGCTCCGCCTGCACCAGCGCCGCGAGCGTCGCCTCCGCGGCGCTCGGGCCGAGCGGCGCGGCGGGAACGTCGAACGCGTCGCGATGCGGCACCAGCCACTCGCCGGCCGCCGCCACGGCTTCGAGCGCATCGGTCGGCAGGCTGAGGTGCACCGGCCCGGGACGGCCCTCCTTCGCGGTGCGGAACGCGCGCGCGACCTCGTCGCCGATCGCCGCGGCGCTGGTCGCGGTCGAGGCGGCCTTGCACACAGGCGCGGCCACGTCGGCCTGGCGCATCTCCTGGAACGCGCCGCGCCCCAGCTCTCCGAGCGGCGCGTGCCCGCTCAGGAGCACCACCGGAGACTCCGCGGCGAGCGCGGTGTAGAGCGCGCCGATGGCGTTCGCGTGCCCCGGGCCGCCGGCGACCAGCGCGACGCCGACCTCGCCGGTGAGGCGCGCCCACGCGTCGGCCATGTGCACCGCCGCGGCTTCGTGGCGCACGTGGACGAGCTGGAGCTGCGCGTCGAGCGCGGCGTCGAACACCGACGTCACGTGGGTGCCCGACAGGGCGAACACCCGCCGCACCCCGGCGCGCGCGAGCGCGCGCACGAGGATGTCCGCGCCGCGCAGGCTGCCGATCATTCCGGTTTCACTCCTCCTCCGCACCGGCGGCGCGGCGTTCTCGTGCGCCGCTCGCGTCGCTAGGCCGGGCGCCGCTCGGGCCGCAGCAGCGACTCTCCCGGCCGCACGCGGGTGAACTCGACCGGCACGAACTCGAGCGCGAGATCGCGCCCCCGCTGCCGCACCCGCGTGAACGCCGAGCGCTCCAGGTCGCGCACGCGGGGATGATCCACGCGGAAGTGCGCGCCGCGGGAATCCTCGCGCGCCGCGGCCGCACGGGCAATGACTTTGCTCACGGTGAGCAGGCTGTCGAGGTTGAGCCAGTCGTGCCAGGTCAGGTTGAACCCGCGCTCCCGGTCCGGCAGCCCGGCGCGCTCGAGCCGGTCGTGCAGCGCGTCGAGCGCGCCGGCCGCCCGCGCGAGCCCCGCGCCGTCGCGCAGGATGCCGACGTCGTTCCACATCAGGTCGTAGAGCGCCTCGCGAATCGCGGGCAGATCGCCGGCCGGCCGCTCGAACGGCGCGAGCGCGCGCGCACGCGCGCGCTCCACCGCGTCGCGATCCGGCTCGGCGTGCGTCCGGCCGGCGGCGAGCCAGGCCGCGACCGCGTCGCCCGCGATCCCGCCGTACACCGTCGAGTTGGCGACGCCGTTGCCGCCGAGCCGGTTGGCGCCGTGCACGCCGCCGGTGTCCTCGCCCGCGGCGAAGAGGCCCGCGAGCGCGGTCGACGTGTCCACCGCGAACTCCACCCCGCCCATCATGTAGTGCGCGGTCGGCACCACCTCGACCCGGTCGCCGGCCAGGTCGAAGCCGCTGTCCGCGCAGCGCTCGACCATCCCCTTGAACTGGCGGCGCACGTTCTCCGGACCGAGGTGCGCCATCGAGATCCACAGCCCGCCGTGCGGCGTCACGTTGCCCTTGCGCATCTCCGCGAACATCGCGCGCGACACGATGTCGCGCGTGGCGCGCTCGCCGCGCGGATCGACCGCCTGCATGAACCGCTCGCTCCTGCCGTTCAGCAGGTGGCCGCCGGCCCCGCGCAGGCCCTCCTCGAGCACCGTGCCGGTCATGCGCGTGTGCGCGCCGGCGAGGAGCCCGGTCGGGTGGAACTGGACCATCTCCATGTCGCGCAGCGGCAGCCCGGCGCGCAGCGCCATCGCGAGCCCGTCGCAGGCCTTGTCGCCGGAGGGCGTGTGGTACTTGTACATCGTCGGCCCGCCGCCGGTCGCGAGCACCACCGCCTTTGCGCGCGCGAGCACGAACTCGCCCGTGCGCATGTCCACGAGCAGCACGCCGGCGATGCGGCCGCCGTCGCGGGAGCCGACGAGCTCGAGCGCGCGGTGCTCCTCCAGGCGCCGGATGCCGCGCGCCCAGACCTGCTCGGCGAGGCGGTTGACGATCTCGATCCCGGTGAGGTCGCCCTTGTGCACGGTGCGGTCGAAGGTCTGGCCGGCGAAGGCCTTCTGGTGCAGCGTGCCGTCCGGGTTGCGGTCGAAGAAGCAGCCGAGCTCGTTCTCCAGCTCGCGCACGCGCTCGACCGCGCCGCTCACGAGCCGCCAGGCGAGCTCCTGGTGCGGCAGCCACGCGCCGCCCTCGATCGTGTCCATGAAGTGGCGCTCGACCGAGTCCTCGGGCGCGAGCGCGACGTTGTAGCCGCCCTGCACCATGCGCGTGCAGCCGCACTTGCCGAGCAGGCCCTTCACCGCGATCGTGATGTCGAGCTGGGGTGCGGCCGCGTGCGCGTGCAGCGCGGCGAAGAGCCCGGCCCCGCCCGAGCCCAGGATCAGGACGTCGGTCTGCAGCGCTTCCAAGGCGGCTACGACGCCTTTACGCCCAGGCTCGCGAGCACCTCCGCGCGCTTGGCGCGGGCGGCGGCGTCGACGTCGCGGTAGAGGCTCCCGCCGCGGCTGTCCATGCCCACGAGCAGCGGGCCGAAGCCGCGGATGCGAAAGCGCCAGAGGCTCTCGGGGTTGAGGTCGTCGAGGTCGACGTCCTCGATCGCCTCGATCCAGGTGGTCTCGAGGGCCGCGGTGCCGCCGATGATCGCGAGGTACGCACCGCCGTGCGCGCGGAACGCGTCGAGCGACGCCGCGCCGAGCCCGCCCTTGCCGATCACGAGGCGCACGCCGTACTGCCGCATGAGCGGCCCGGTGAACCGCTCCATGCGCGCGCTCGTCGTCGTGCCGATGCAGACCGGCGCGTAGCCGGTCGGATGCGCCGCGGAGGGCGGGACCTTTCTCACGTTCGGCGCGGTGTGGATGACGGCGTGCCCGCGCAGGTCGAAGCGGGTGGTGCGGCCGCGGTCGAACAGGTGGATCTGGGTCGCGTCGCGGATCCCGAACAGCGTGCCGTCGAGCGTGACCGTGTCGCCGACCGCGAGGTCGCGCACCTGCCGCTCGGTGACCGGGGTCGTGAATGCGTGGTGCGCCATCAGAAGCCGTACTCGACGCCCGCCGGCGTGAAAGTGGCGCGCGCGCGCCGCGCCGAGTGGCACTGCATGTTGACCGCGACCGGGTTCATCGTGATGTGCGTCGCCGCGGTCTCGACGTGCACCGCGAACGCGGTCGAGTCCCCGCCGAGCCCCTGCGGCCCGACGCCGAGCCGGTTGACCGCGGCGGTCAGCTCCGCCTCCAGCTGCGCGCCTTCCGGGTCCTCGCAGCGCGAGCCGAGCGGCCGGGTCGCCGCGACCTTCGCCAGGTGCACGCACAGGTCCGCGGTGCCGCCCACGCCGACGCCGACGATGGTCGGCGGACAGGTCTTGCCGCCCGCGTCGAGCACGCAGTCGACGACGAACGCCTTGATCGCGGCGACGCCCTCGGCCGGGATCGCCATGCGCAGCCACGAGTTGTTCTCCGACCCGGAGCCCTTGGGCACCATCTCGATCGCGAGCGTGTCGGGCGCGCCGGAAAAGTCGAAGTGGATGACCGGCACGCCGCGCCCGCACGAGGTGTGCTCGTTCCGGCGCGTCACCGGGTGCACGACCGAGGAGCGCAGCGGGTGCTCGCGCGTCGCGCGCTCGCAGCCGCGCCGGATCGCCTCCTTCAGCGCGACGCCGTCGACCTCGACGCCGCGGCCGATGGTCACGTTGTAGATCGGGATCCCGGTGTCCTGGCAGAGCAGGTTGTCGGTGGCCTCGGCCACCGCGATGTTCCTCACCATCACGCCGAGGATGCCCTGCGCGGTCGCGTCGGTCTCGGCGCGCGCGAGCGCGTCGAAGCCCCGCTTCACGTCCGGCGGCAGGAGCTTCAGCGCCCGGATGTAGAGCTGCTTGGCGGCCTCCTCGACCTGACCGACGTCGACCCGCATGTCACTTGACGCTGATCCGGCGCTCCTTGACGACGACCGCCCAGCGCGCGCGCTCGGCGGCCATGGCGCGCGTGAAGTCCTCCGGCGAGTTGCCGACCGTCTCCATGCCCTGGACGTAGAAGCGGGCGCGCATCTCCGGCGAATCGAGCGCCTTCACCGTGTCCCGGTACACCTTGAGCACGACCTCCCGCGGCGTGCCGGCCGGCGCGACGAGCCCGAACCAGCCGTAGTTTTCGAAGCCGGGCAGCGTCTCGGCGACGGTGGGCACGTCCGGGAGCTGCGGGGCGCGCTCCTTGCTCGTGACGGCGAGCGCGCGCAGCTTGCCGCTGGTGATGAAGTTGATCGCCGCGGCGACGTTCGGCGTCGCGAAGGTGGTCTGCTCGCCGACCAGGCCCGCGACCGCGGGACCCTCGCCCTTGTACGGCACGTCCTGGACCTCGATCTTCGCGGTGTGCAGCAGGTTCTCCGCGGCGAGGTGCGTCTGGCTGCCGATGCCCGCGTGGCCGTAGTTCAGCCCCCCCGGCTTCGCTTTCGCCGCCGCGATCAGCTCCTTCAGCGTCTTGTACGGCGAGCTCGCCGGGACGACGACCACCTGCGCGCCGCGCACCACGTTGGTGACCGCGACGAAGTCCTTCGCCGGATTGAACGGCATGTTGGCGTAGATGTGCTCGTTCGCGGTCACCACCGAGCCGGAGGTGAAGAACAGCGTGTAGCCGTCGGGCGGGGCCTTGGCCGCCTCCGCGCCGCCGATGTTGCCGGCCGCACCGCCCCGGTTGTCGATCACCACGGTCTGGCCCCACATCTCGCCGAGCTTCTGGCCGACGATGCGGGCCGAGATGTCGGTCGCGCCGCCCGCGGCGAACGGGACGATGAAGCGCACCGGCTTCGTGGGGTAGCCCTGGGCCCCGGCGACGAGCGGGACGAAGGCGAGCGCGGCGCAGATGAAGCGGATCGATCGGATTCTCATTTCTCCTCCACTGGTTGTCAGCCCGCCGGTCGAGCGGGAAACATTCTCACTCAATCAAATCGCGAGCGCCAGCGCGAGCCCCGCGGCGAGGGTCACCCCGGCCGCGGCCGCGAGCAGCGTCTTCTGCCAGTCGCGCCACGGCAGCAGCTCCAGCGCGAGCAGGCGCAGCCCGCCCGCGAGGTGCGCCGCGAGCAGCACCGCGATCGCCCACTCCGACGCCTTGACGAGGGGCTGCTCGGTCCAGCGCAGGAACGCGTCGAGCGCCGCTTCGCCGTGCAGCGCCTGGCCGAGCGCCCAGAAGTGCAGCGGCAGGAACGCCGCGAGCGCGAGCCCCGACAGACGGTGGACGAGGAACGCCCACCACGCCGGGTGGCTGCGCGCACGGAAGTCGCGCCTCATGCGACCACCGCCCAGACCGCGCGCAGGCCGAGCGCGAGGAGCAGCGCCGCGAAGAGGTGCAGGGCCACCCCGAGAGAGCGGCCCCGCCAGCCGAGCCACTCGACCGCGACCGCGCGCAGCCCGATCGGCACGTGCACGGCGACCGCGGCCACGAACACGCCGTAGAACGCCGCCCAGCCGGCGCTGCCGCGGGTGCGCGCGAGGATCTCGGCGGCCGACAGCCCGCCCTGCACCGCGTAGACCATGACGCCGATGTGGACCGCCACGCACAGCGCGAGCACCGCCGCGCTCGCGCGCTGCGCGATCCACAGGGTGGTCTCGCCCCGCGCGCTCACAGCTCGCCCTTGAGAAGCGCCGCCGCGGTCGCGCGCTTCAGGCCGGCGATCGACGCGGTGGGCGAGAGCCGCTTCGGGCAGCGCTCGGTGCAGCTCATGTGCGTGTGGCAGGCGTGGCACCCCGCGCCGGCCGCCACCGCGCGCAGCCGCGCGCCGCGCGCGCCGTCGCGCACGTCGTTGACCAGCGTCCAGGCGCGGTTGAGCGCCGCGGGGCCGAGGTAGTCGCGGTTCCAGGCGACCACGTCGCACGAGGCGTAGCACACGCCGCAGCCGATGCACTCGATCGCGGCGTCCGCCGCGGCGCGCCCGGGCGACTGCGGCGCAACGCGCGCCGGCTCGTCCCGGCGCGTCGCGGTGGGCGCGAACTGTCCCTGCGCGCGCGCCCACTTGTCGAAGAACTCGCGCATGTCCGTGGCGAGGTCGCGGATCACCGGCAGGTTGGCGAGCGGGCCGATCTCCAGCCGGCCGTCGCGCGCGACCCGCGCGACGTGGGTGCGGCAGGTCCAGCGCGCCACGCCGTTCACCGTCATCGCGCACGATCCGCACATGCCGACGCGGCAGGCGAAGCGGTAGGCGAGCGCCGGCTCGAGGTGGCGCTGGATGTAGGTGACCACGTCGAGCACCGTCTGGCTCTCCGCGCGCGGCACCTCGAAGCGCTGGAAGCGCCCGTCCTCGCGGCCGCGCCACACGTCGACCTGGAGGACGCTCATCCGTCGAGCGCCTTCAGCTGGTCGACGAGCGGCTGCGCGACCTCGATCCCTTCGCGCGCGGCCTTCGCGGCGAGCGCGGCGCGGCGCGCGCCGGGCAGGCGGACTTCCGGGTCGAGCGTCATCGTCGCGACGAGCGTCTCGACGCGCTCGTCGAAGACCCCGCGGCCGGCGAGCGCCTCGGGGTCAACGACCAGGAACGCCTGTCCGATCCGCGGACGGTTGCCCTCGTCCTGGAAGAACGTGTCGGCCTCGAAACCCATGTGCGCCCCGGTCAGCGCGCAGCACAGGAGCTCGACCACGAGCGCGAGCAGCGCGCCCTTCACGCCGCCGGCGGGCAGCATCATGCCTTCGAGCGCCCGCTTCGCGTCGGTCGTCGGATTGCCGTCGGCGTCGAGCGCCCAGCCCGCCGGAATGGGCTTGCCCGCGCGCGCGGCGAGCATCACCTTGCCGCGCGCCACCTCCGAGAGCGACAGGTCGATCGCGAGCGGCGGCGCGCCGCGGCGCGGGAACAGCGCGGCGATCGGATTGGTGCCGAAGAGCGCGCGCTTCCCCCCCCACGCCGGCATCGCCGCCGGCGAGTTGCCGAAGGCCAGTCCGACCATGCCCGCGTCGGCGACCGCTTCGAGGTGGTCGGCCGCGACGCCGAAGTGATGGCTGTTCGTCACGCCGGCGAACGCCACGCCGTGCTCGCGTGCGCGCGCCACCGCCTCGGCCACCGCCAGCGCGCACGCCGGAAACGCGAGGCCGTCGGCCGCATCGATCAACACGGCACCGCCGCGCGCGCGCGCCACGCGCGGCACCGCCGCGCCGTCGACGCGCCCGAGCCGCAGGTGTGCGCAGTACTGCGGCACGCGCGAGAGCCCATGGGACGCGAGGCCCTGCGCCTCGGCCTTCACCAGCGCGCGCGCCGTCGCCGCGGCCATGGCCGCGCCCGCGCCGGCGCGC
>JAGVSZ010000428.1 GCA_019137045.1 Betaproteobacteria bacterium | reverse complement strand
CGCGCGACGCAGGAGCCGCTCGACGCGGACGAGCGCGCGGAGGCGGTCGTCTTCGACACCGGCGCCGGGCCGGAGGCGATCGCGGGCGCGACGCGCGCGCTCGCGGAGCGGCTCACCCGCGTCGGGTAAGCTCGCGGGATGCGACGCATCGACGCCTTCAACGGCGACGCGGACGGCATCTGCGCGCTGCACCAGCTGCGCCTCGCCGAGCCGGCGGACTCGGTCCTGGTCACCGGGCCGAAGCGCGACATCGCGCTCCTCCCGCGCGTCGCGGCGCGCGCCGGCGACGAGGTCACGGTGCTCGACGTCTCGCTCGACCGCAACCGCGGCGCGCTCGAGGCGCTGCTCGAGCGCGGGGTGCGCGTGCGCTGGTTCGACCACCACTACCCCGGGGAGATCCCGTCGCACCCGCTCTTTGAGCCGCACATCGAGACCGCGCGCGACGTGTGCACGAGCATCCTCGTCGACCGCCACGTCGGCGCTCGCCACCGCGCCTGGGCGGTGGTCGCGGCGTTCGGCGACAACCTCGCGCCGGTGGCCGAGGCGCTCGCCGCGCCGCTCGCGCTCGACGGCCCGCGCATCGACCGCCTGCGCGACCTGGGCGAGAGCCTGAACTACGCGGCGTACGGCGAGACCGAGGCCGACCTGATCGTGCCGCCCGCCGCGCTCTACCGGCTGATCCGCCCGTACGCGGACCCGTTCGAATTCATCGCGCGCGAGCGCATCGCGGCGGAGCTGGACGCGAGCCGCTACGCGGACCTCGCCGCGGCCGCCGCGGTGCCGCCCTACCGCGCGTCGAAGTTTTCCGCGCTCTACCTGCTGCCCGACGCGCCGTGGGGCCGGCGCGTCTTCGGCGCGTTCGCGAACCGGCTGGCGGCCACGGATCCCTACCGCGCATACGCGGTGGTGGTGCCGAACTCGCACGGCGGCTACACGGTGAGCGTGCGCGCGCCGGGCGCCGGCCCGCTCATCGCCGACGCGCTGTGCCGCGAGTACCCGACCGGCGGCGGGCGCGCGGGCGCCGCCGGCATCGACCACCTGCCGCCCGGCGAGCTGGAGGCGTTCATCGCGCGGCTGGAGGCCGCGGCGCGCTAAGCCGGACTGCCCGGCGCATCAACACGCTCGATTCGCCAGCGCCGCGGTGCCCGCGGGAGAATGGGAGTACTCGACATTCTGGAGATCGCAATGGGCACGTACGCATTCGGCAGGACCGTCGCACTGGGCTACGAAGAGGCGCTCGCCAAGGTCACGCAGGCGCTCGCGCAGGAGGGTTTCGGCGTCCTCACCGAGATCGACGTCGCGGCGACGATGAAGAAGAAGCTCGCGGTCGACATGCCGCCCTACAAGATCCTCGGCGCCTGCAACCCGCAGTTCGCCCACCGCGCGCTCGGCGCCGAGCCGCAGATCGGCGCGCTGCTGCCGTGCAACGTGGTCGTGCGGCAGGACGCGGCGGGCGCGGTCCGGGTGGAGTTCATGGACCCGATCGCGGTGATGGACCTCGTGGGCAAGCCCGAGGTGCGGCCGATCGCGGCCGAGGTGCGCCAGCGGCTCGAGCGCGTGATGGGCGCCCTGTAGCGCGGCGGTATATTCACCCGGTTCGAGCACGGGCGGAGGGCGGCATGAGCGTCGGCGTCGAGAAGCGCGGTGCGGTCACCACGGTCGTGCTCGAGCGCCCGCACGCGCGCAACGCGGTCGATCCGGCGACCGCCGATGCGCTGGTGGCGGCGTTCGAGGCGTTCGACCGCGACCCGGACGCCAGCGTCGCGGTGTTCTTCGGCTCGCACGGCACGTTCTGCGCCGGCTGGGACCTCAAGTACGGCGCCTCGCTCGCGGGCAGGGACGTGCGCGCCGAGCTGGCGCTCGACTTCCCTGAGGGTGCGGCGCCGCCGCCGCGCGGGCCGATGGGCCCCTCGCGCCTGGAGCTCGGGAAGCCGGTGATCGCGGCGGTGGCCGGCGCGGCCGTCGCCGGCGGCATGGAGCTCGCCCTGTGGTGCGACATGCGCGTGATGGAGGAGGACGCGTTCTTCGGCGTCTACTGCCGGCGCTGGGGCGTGCCGCTCGTGGACGGCGGCACGGTGCGGCTGCCGCGCATCGTCGGCATGGGGCGCGCGCTGGATCTCATCCTCACCGGGCGCAAGGTCGACGCCGCGGAGGCGCTGCGCATCGGGCTGGCCGATCGCGTCGTGCCGCGCGGGCGCGCGCGGGAGGAGGCGGAGCAGCTCGCGCACGAGATCGCGCGCTTCCCGCAGGGCGCGGTGCGCGCCGACCGGCGCTCGGCGTACGAGACGCACGGGCTGCCGGTGCGCGCAGCGCTGCAGCGCGAGTGGCGGAACGGGATGCCGACGATGGCCGAAGCGGTCGCGGGCGCCGCGCGGTTCGCCGGCGGCAAGGGGCGGCACGGGGACTTCGGGTCGATCTGAGGCGGGCGCGGGCGCGCGCCCTTCCGATGCGGGTTCTGCGCACTACGGACGACCGTTTCGCCGCCCTGCCCGGCTTCGCCTTCGCGCCGCGCTACCTCGAGACGCTGCCCGGCTTCACCGACCTGCGCATGCACTACGTCGACGAGGGCCCGCGCGACGCAGCGCACACGTATCTCTGCCTCCACGGTCAGCCGACGTGGAGCTACCTCTACCGCCGGATGATTCCGGTGTTCGCCGGCGCGCGCGGCAGGGTCGTCGCGCCCGACCTCTTCGGCTTCGGCCGCAGCGACAAGCCCGCGGACGAAGCCTGGTACACGTTCTCCCGCCACCGCGACGCACTCGTCGCGTTCGTCGCCGCGCTCGACCTGCGGCGCGTGACGCTCGTCGTCCAGGACTGGGGCGGGCTGCTCGGGCTCACCTTGCCGAGGGACCTGCCGGGGCGCTTCGAACGCCTCATCGTGCTGAACACCACCCTCGGCACCGGCGATGAGCCGCTGAGCGAGGGCTTCCTCGCCTGGCGCGCGTGGGCGAACAAGAACCCCGACATGGACGTCGCGAAGCTGATGAAGCGCTCGTGCCCGCATCTCGTCGACGCGGAAGCCGCCGCCTACGCCGCGCCGTTCCCGGATGCGACCTACAAGGCCGGCGTACGGCGGTTCCCGAACCTCGTGCCCGACCATCCGGACGCCGACGGCGCCGCGCTCTCGCGCCGCGCGCGCGAGTGGTGGGCGCGCGAGTGGACCGGGCGGTGCTTCATGGCGGTCGGCGCGACCGACCCGGTGCTCGGCCCGCCGGTGATGGACGCGCTGCGACGTCACATCCGGGGCTGCCCCGAGCCCTACGTGGTCCCGCAGGCAGGGCACTTCGTGCAGGAGTGGGGGGAGGACATCGCGCGGGCGGCGCTCGCAGTGTTCGGGGACTGACCATCGGCCCGGTGTCGGGTGCGCTTACACCGCGCGGCGACCGCCCGGTGCATTGTTACCGCAACGCCCTGTATTTGTGGCAGTTGATATTTTTGGCACCCGTTTTGCTTTCGGCTCACCCTCGCCTTCCGACCAACGAAAACATAGGGAGCCGAATCGTGTCAACGCGCACTCTTCGTACCATCGCCACTGCGAGTCTCGTCGCGCTCGCGACCCCGGCAGTCGGCGCGCCGATCCTCTGGATCGACGACAGCTCGAACCGGCTTGGCACGGTCGACGTGGCAACCGGGGTGGGGACGATCATCGGCAGCTTCTCCGGAGCGGGGTTCAGCGGGCAGACCATGACCGACCTCGCCTTCGACCCCGCGGGGAATCTCTGGGGCATCTCGTTCGACCGCATTTTCCGCGTCAACACGTCGACAGCCGCCGTTACGTTCGTGGGCAATCACGGGATCAACGGCGGGAACGCGCTCGTGTTCGGCAGCGACGGCACGCTCTACGCGGCGGGCGCCAACACGTCGAACCTGTACACGGTGAACACCACGACCGGTGCGGGCACCCTGGTCGGTTCGATCGGATTCGCGTCCGCCGGAGATCTCGCGTTCAACGGCGGCAATTTGTATCTGTCCTCCACGACCAACCAGCTCATTCAGGTCAATCCGGTCACCGGAGCAGGCTCGGCGATTGGCGGGCTGGGGGTCGGGAGCGTGTTCGGACTGGCGACGGCCGAGAACGGCGTCCTCTATGCCACGTCGGGCCAAGGCGTCTACTCCGTCAACACCAGTACCGGCGCAGCTACGTTGGTTCAGAATTACGGCACGCTCGGCCAAGCGTACGGTACGGCGTTCTACCAGGAGTCCGGCGCGCCGCCGCCCAACGGCGTTCCGACGCCCGGCACGCTCGCACTCCTCGGCGCGGCGCTGTTCGGCCTGGGCGCCCTGCGTCGGCGCATGCGCTGACGGCAACGCCAGTCGGCGTGACGAGCGGCGGCCACAGGCCGCCGCTTCGTTTTTCGGGCCGGCCGGCGCGCGCCTCCCCACTCGCGCGGCGGTAACTGTTCATGGCGCCGACCCGCCCTCCTGCGCGACGGGCCGGCCGCGCGCGTACCATGGCGGGGACCCTCCGGAGGCCCGCATGAACGACCGCCTCGACGACCTCGACACCGTCCGCTTCACCAAGCCCACGCACCAGGTCACCAACCAGCCGCCGCCGCTCGTCGGCTACAACGCCTGGACCGGCGACGCGATCCTGCGCGACGCGGTCCAGCGCGAGGGCGGGAGCTGGATCGCGGGCCGCGCGTCCGATCTCGGCGAGCTGGTCGGCAGCGAGCGGCTGCAGATGCTCGCCGCGCAGGCGAACCGGGTCGCGCCGCAGCTGCGCACGCACGACGCCACTGGCAACCGCATCGACGAGATCGACTACCACCCCGCCTACCACGAGCTGATGACGCTCGCGCTCACCGGCGGGCTGCACTCGACCGCGTGGACCGCGGCGAGCGGGGGATTCGTCGCGCGCGCCGCGCTCAACTACCTGTGGAACCAGGGCGAGAACGGCACCGCGTGCCCGATCACGATGACCTTCGCGTCGGTGCAGGTGCTGCGCAACGCGCCGGAGCTCGCGCGCGCGTGGGAGCCGAAGCTGACCGCGGACCACTACGACCCGCGCCTCGTCCCGGTGGGCGAGAAGCTCGGCGCGATGATCGGCATGGCCATGACCGAGAAGCAGGGCGGCTCCGACCTGCGCTCGACCCAGACGCGCGCGCGGCGCGTGACCGCCGACTGGTACGAGCTGCGCGGGCACAAGTGGTTCTGCTCGGCGCCGATGTCCGACGGCTTCCTCACCCTCGCGCTGCTCGACGGCGCCATCACCTGCTTCCTCGTGCCGCGCGTGATGCCCGACGGCAGCCGCAACCGCTTCCTCATCCAGCGGCTCAAGGACAAGGTGGGCAACCGCTCGAACGCCTCGGCCGAGGTGGAGTACGACGGCACGCTCGCCCAGCTCGTGGGCGAGCCGGGGCGCGGCATCGCCACCATCATCGAGATGGCGCACCTCACGCGCTTCGACATCGTGGTCGCCGTGTCGGGCATGATGCGCGCGGCGCTCAACCAGACGCTGCACCACTGCGCCCATCGCGTCGCCTTCGGGCGCGCGCTGGTCGAGCAGCCGCTGATGCAGAACGTGCTCGCCGACCTGGCGATCGAGGCCGAGGCGGCGACCCTGCTCGCGTTCCGGCTCGCGCGCGCGTTCGACCGGCAGAAGACCGACGAGCACGAGCGCCTCCTCACGCGCATCCTGACGCCGGTGGCGAAGTTCTGGCTGTGCAAGCGCCTGCCGATGTTCGTGAGCGAGGCGATGGAGTCGATCGGCGGCAACGGCTACGTCGAGGAGCATCCGCTCGCTCGGGCTTACCGCGAGGCGCCGGTCAACGGCATCTGGGAGGGCAGCGGCAACGTCATCTGCCTCGACGTCCTGCGCGCGATGCAGAAGACCCCGGACGCGCGCGAGGCGCTGTTCCGCGAGCTCGGGCCCGCGATCGCGGCGGACGGCCGCGTGTCGCGCTACCTGGACGTGATCGGCACCGAGCTCGGCAACGCGCACGGCCTCGAGGGCCGCGCGCGGCGCGTCACCGAAATGCTCGCGCAGGTGATCTCGGCGGCGCTGCTGGTGCAGCACTCGACCAGGGAAGTGGTCGACGCGTTCTGCGCCGCGCGGCTCGGGCGCGACGGGGGCAAGTCGTTCGGGACGCTGCCCGGACGGGTCGAGGTCGAGAAGATCCTGGAGCGCGCGCGCATCCGGACCTAGCGCCGGTCACTCGGCGCGGGTGCGTGCGAACGAGATGTCGCCGTAGTACGCCTCGGCGTCCGCGCCGGTGTTGTCCGAGTCGGTCATGATGCCGACCGACCGGATCGGCGGCGGCTCCTCGCCGAACGCGCGCTTGTAGTCCTCGTACACGTTGCGCACCTCCGCGCGCCACTTCCCGAGGTGCTCGGCGCCCGAGTCGGCGACGATCATCTTGATGCGGCTCGTGTGCAGGTTGTCGATCACCCGCCCCACCGGCGCGCGGTTCTCCCAGATGTACATGAGGATGGCGTACGGAAATTCCTGGCGCGTGAACAGCCGGAAGTTGTCCGCGAACAGGCGCTCGTCGAGCGGCAGCTTCGACTTGTCGCCGTCGAACGCGATCACGATCCGCACCGGCGAGTCCTCGAGGTGGCGCTGGGTGTTGTCGGCCGCCGGGATGAGCGCCGGCACCTTCCACTGCCAGCGCAGGTAGGGGTATTCCTTCGGGTCGAGCGCCAGCGGGTACACGAGCCCCGAGGCCGACGCGCGCGAGCGCGCGAGCACGACCGTGCGCCCCTCGTGGTCGACCAGCCGGTACTCGGTCGGGCGCTTGAGGCCGGAGAGCTTCCACTCGCGCCAGCCGCGCGGCAGCCCGTCGCCGGCCTGCGCCGCGGAGAACCTGCCCACCGCGGGCAGCGCGATGCGGTCGGGCTTTTCCGGCGCGACCGCGCACCCGGCGAGGGCAACCGCCGCAAGGAGCGAAACGAAGCCGGATGCGCGCATGCCGTGTCCCGGCCGCAGAGCGTACTCGATCCGGGCGCGCGCTGAGCGCGCCGGGGCCGCGTCACTGCACCAGCCAGTCGAGGATCTCGCCCCAGCGGTCGACGATCAGGAAGTGACCGAGCCCGGGCAGCACGTTTGCGCGCGCCCCCGGGATCGCCGCCGCGAGCCGGCGCGTCGCGGCCACCGGCACGATGCGGTCGTCCTCGCCGTGCCACAACGCCACCGGGACGCGGACCGATTCGAGCGGCAGCGCCCACGGCCGGCCGGCGAGCCGCAGGTCGGCGAGCAGCCCGTCGACCCCCTGCCGCACCGACTCGGCGAGGTCGCGCGCGAGCAGCGCGCGCACGTCGGACCGCGCGAGCGTGCGCTGATCGTCTGCGGCGAGGCGCGCCGCCAGGCGGTCGATGAAGCGCTCGGGCGCGCGCTGCGCCCGGCGCACCGCGATGCGCAGCGGCCGGCGCAGGAGCTTGGGCGCGTGCGCCGCGAC
>JAGVSZ010000218.1 GCA_019137045.1 Betaproteobacteria bacterium | reverse complement strand
GACTCGGTGCGGCCGCCCGACTGCAGTCCGAACAGCGTGCCGCGGTCGTAGACGAGGTTGAACTCGACGTAGCGTCCGCGGCGGTAGGCCTGGAAGTCGCGCTCGCGCTCGCCGTAGGGGAGGTCGCGCCGGCGCTCGACGATCGGCCGATAGGCGTCGATGAAGCTATCGCCGACGCTGCGCACGAGCGCGAAGCAGGTGTCGAAGTCCGGCGCATTGAGGTCGTCGAAGAAGATCCCGCCCACGCCGCGCGGCTCGCCGCGGTGCTTCAGGAAGAAGTAACGGTCGCACCAGTCCTTGAAGCGCGGGTGGAGGTCGGCGCCGAACGGCGCGAGCGCGGCCTTGCACGTGCGGTGGAAGTGGGCCGCGTCCTCCTCGAAGCCGTAGTAGGGCGTGAGGTCCATCCCGCCGCCGAACCACCAGACCGGCGCGGCGAGCGCCTTCGTCGCGACGAAAGCGCGCACGTTCATGTGGACGGTGGGCACGTACGGATTGCGCGGATGGAGCACGAGCGACACGCCGAGCGCCTCGAAGCCGCGGCCGCCGAGCTCGGGCCGGCCCGCGCTCGCCGAGGGCGGCAGGCTCGCCCCCATGACGTGCGAGAAGTTGACGCCGCCGCGCTCGAAGAGGGCCCCGTCCTCGATCAACCGGCTCACCCCGCCGCCGCCCTCCGCGCGCGTCCATGCGTCGCGGCGGAACGCGCTGCCGTCGAGCGCCTCGAGCGCTGTGACGATTGCGTCCTGGAGTCCGGTGAAATAGTCCCTGACCGCGGCGACGTTCACGCGCCGCATTTAACCACAGCGCCGATCAGCCCTTGCGCGCTGCGCTCGCGCGCTGGCCGTTCCGTGCCTCGATCGCGCGTTGGCCTCTGTCGTGGCGGAACTGCATGCCCGCGAAGCGGATGCCGGCGATCGCGTCGTAGGCGCGCTTCTGCGCCATCCGAACGCTGTCGCCGAGCGCGGTGACGCACAGCACGCGCCCGCCGCTCGTGACGAGCTTCCCGTCGCGCAGCGCCGTTCCGGCGTGGAAGACGCGGCAGTCCTCGGCCGCGGGCGGGACGCCGGCGATCTCGTCGCCCTTGCGCGGCGTGCCGGGATAGTTCGCCGCCGCGATCACGACGCCGAGCGCGGCACGGCGGTCCCACTGCGCCTCGGCGGTCTCGAGCTTGCCGTCCACCGCGCGGTCGAGCAGCTCGAAGAGGTCGCTCTTGAGGCGCAGCAGGATCGGCTGCGTCTCCGGGTCGCCCAGCCGGCAGTTGAACTCGAGCACTCTCGGGCTTCCCGCAGCATCGATCATCAGGCCGGCGTAGAGGAAGCCCGAGTACGGGATCCCGTCCTGCGCCATTCCCTTGACCGTGGGCGTGACGATCTCGCGCACGATGCGCGCGTGCAGCGCGGGCGAGACGACCGGCGCCGGCGAGTAGGCGCCCATGCCGCCGGTGTTCGGGCCCTCGTCGCCGTCCCGCAGGCGCTTGTGGTCCTGGCTGGTGGCGAGCGCGAGCACGTGCTCGCCGTCGCACATGACGATGAAGCTCGCCTCCTCGCCGGCGAGAAACTCCTCGACCACCACCCGCGCGCCCGCTTCGCCCATCTTGTTCCCGACGAGCATCGCGTCGATGGCGGCGTGCGCTTCGTCCTTCGTCGTGGCGACGACCACGCCCTTGCCCGCGGCGAGCCCGTCCGCCTTGACCACGATCGGCGCGCCGCGCGCGTCCACGTACCGGTGCGCGGCGGCCGCGTCGCCGAAACCCTGGTACGCGCCGGTCGGAATGCCGTGGCGGACGAGGAACCGCTTGGCGAACTCCTTGGAGCTCTCGAGCCGGGCAGCCGCCTGCGTCGGGCCGAAGATGCGCAGGCCCCTCGAGCGGAAGAGGTCGACGATGCCCGCGGCGAGCGGCGCCTCGGGGCCGACGACGGTGAGGTGGATCCGCTCGCGCGCAGCGAAGTCGGCGAGCGCGGCGAGGTCGGTGAGCGCGACGTTCTCGACGCCCGGCTCGCGCGCGGTGCCGCCGTTGCCCGGGGCGACGAAGACCTTCTGCACGCGCGGACTCGCGGCGAGCTTCCAGGCGAGCGCGTGCTCGCGGCCGCCGGCGCCGAGGACGAGGAGCTTCACCGGGGGCTCAGTGGCGGAAGTGCCGCACGCCCGTGAACACCATCGCGAGGCCGCGCTCGTCGGCGGCGGCGATCACCTCGTCGTCGCGCACGCTGCCGCCGGGCTGGATCACGGCCTTCGCGCCCGCGTCCGCCACGACGTCCAGCCCGTCGCGGAACGGGAAGAACGCGTCGGAGGCGACCACCGAGCCGGCGAGGGAGAGCCCGGCGTTCTGCGCCTTGATCGCCGCGATGCGCGCGCTGTCCACGCGGCTCATCTGCCCCGCGCCGACGCCGAGCGTCATTCCGTCGCCGCAGAACACGATCGCGTTCGACTTCACGTACTTTGCCACCCGCCACGCGAACAGGAGGTCGCGCAGCTCGTCCCCGGTGGGCGGGCGCCTGGTCACCACCTTCAGCTCGCCGGCCGCGACGTTGCGCGCGTCGGGCGTCTGCACCAGCAGCCCGCCGCCGATCCGCTTGAAGTCGTAGCGCTGCGCCGAGGCGCCGAGGGGGACGACCAGCACGCGCACGTTTGCCTTCTCGGCGAGCGCGGCGCGCGCGGACGCGTCCAGCCCGGGCGCGACGACGACCTCGACGAACTGCTTCGCCACCGCCTCCGCGCTCGGGCCGTCGAGCGGGCGGTTGAACGCGATGATTCCGCCGAAGGCCGACGTCGGGTCGGTCTTGAACGCCCGGGTGTAGGCGGCAAGGCAGGTGTCGGCCTCGGCGACGCCGCACGGGTTGGCGTGCTTGATGATGACGCACGCGGGGCGCTCGAACGTCTTCACGCACTCCCAGGCCGCGTCGGCGTCGGCGATGTTGTTGTACGAGAGCTCCTTGCCCTGGACCTGCTCGTAGCGCGCCAGGCTGCCGGCGACCGGGTCGGCGTCGCGATAGAAGGCCGCCTCCTGATGGGGATTCTCGCCGTAGCGCATCGCCTGCGCCCTGTGCCACTGCAGGGTGAGCGTCTCCGGGAAGAGCGTCGGCCGCGAATCGTCGTCGAGCGAGGTCAGGTAGTTCGCGATCCCGGCGTCGTATGCGGCCGTGTGCGCGAACGCCTTTGTGGCGAGGGCGAGCCTCGTCGCGGCACCGAGCGCCCCGTCGCTCGCGCGCAGCTCGCCCAGGACGGCGGCGTAGTCGGCCGGGTCGGTGAGCACCGCCACGCCGGCGTGGTTCTTGGCCGCGGCGCGCACCATGGTCGGCCCGCCGATGTCGATGTTCTCGACCGCCTCGGCGAAGGTGCAGCCCGGCCGCGCGATCGTCTGCTGGAACGGATAGAGGTTGACGACCACGAGGTCGATCGGCGCGATGCCGGCGCCCTCGATCGCGGCCATGTGCGCGGGCAGGTCGCGGCGCGCGAGCAGCCCCCCGTGCACCTTGGGGTGGAGGGTCTTCAGCCGGCCGTCGAGCATCTCCGGATAGCCGGTGTACTCGGCGACCTCGGTCACCTTCACGCCGCTCGCGGTGAGCAGCTTCGCCGTCCCCCCGGTGGAGAGGATCGCGACGCCGAGCTCGGCGAGCCCGCGCGCGAGCTCGGCGAGCCCGGTCTTGTCCGAGACGCTGATCAGCGCCTGCCTGATCCTGATCCTGTCCATGGGCGTGGTCCGAGCTGAACCGGATGCGTCCGCCGCGCGCGGCGCGACGGTCCTTCTCCCTTCCCCCGGGCGCGCCTCAGGGCTTGATCTTGTGCTCGTTGATCTTCTTGCGCAGGGTATTGCGGTTGATCCCGAGCATCTGGGCGGCGATGGTCTGGTTCCCGTCGGCCTTGTCCAGCACCGTCTCGAGCATCGGCTTCTCGACGTTCTTCAGCACCATGTCGTAGATCGCCCGCGGCTTCGCGCCGTCGAGATCCCGGAAATAACGGTCGAGCGACCTGCGCACGGATTCGGCGATTTCTCCCGTGGTCTGCTTCATGCCGCCAGCTCCTCTTTTTCGTCGTGGCGCGGCTGTTGTTGTTGCGCCAGTTCCTCGAAGTACCGGTCCACCGCGGCGAGCTGCGCCGCGCAGGTCTCGAGCCCGTTGAACGCCCGACGGAACGCGTCGGCGCCGGGCAGCGCGCGGGTGTACCAGGCTGCGTGTTTGCGCGCGACCCTCAGGCCGGTCGCGCACCCGTAAAAAACGTACAGCTCCTGCAGGTGCTCGAGGAGCACCGCCCGGATCTCCGGCGTGCGCGGCGCGGGAAGCGCGCGCCCGGTGGCGAGAAAGTGCTCGATCTCGCCGAAGAGCCACGGGCGGCCGAGCGCGGCGCGGCCGATCATGACCCCGTCCGCCCCGGTCGCATCGAGCACCGCGCGCGCCGCGCGCGGGCTCGAAATGTCGCCGTTGGCGACCACGGGCAGCCGGGTCGCCGCCTTCACCGCCCGGATCGTGTCGTACTCCACCGGCCCCGCGAAGCCGCAGGCGCGCGTGCGGCCGTGAAGGGCCAGCATCTGCACGCCGCACTGCTCGGCGATCGCGGCGATGCGCACGGCGTTCCGCTGCCCGGGATCCCACCCGGTCCGGAACTTGAGCGTGACCGGGACGTCCACCGCGCGCACCACCCCTTCCAGGATCCGCGCCACCAGCGGCTCGTCGCGCAGCAGCGCCGAGCCCGCGGCGACGTTGCACACCTTCTTCGCCGGACAGCCCATGTTGACGTCGATGATCTGCGCGCCCTCGTCGACGTTTGCGCGCGCCGCGGCCGCCATGGCGTCCGGATCGGCGCCGGCGATCTGCACCGCCACCGGTTCGGGCTCGCCGGCGTGGTCGCGTCGCCGCCGGCTCTTGAGCGTGCCGCGCAGCCGGGGGTTGGACGCGGTCATCTCCGACACGGCGAGGCCGGCGCCGAAGCGCCGCGCGAGCTTGCGGAAGGGGCGGTCGGTCACGCCCGCCATCGGCGCGACGAAAACACTGTTTCGCAGCACGTGAGTGCCGATCCGCATGGCGTGCAGCACGGGGAGTTCGATCGAGAGGAGCGCGATTCTACCCTCAAAGTTTTTGCGCGGGGAACGAAAATGTCACTCGGACGTCGCGCGGGCCGAACGCGCGGCGTGACGCACCGGAATCGCGCGCAGCGCGCGCGGGGCGCGCGTCGCGATCCGTGCGCCGTACGACGCGCGGCCGCGCTCGCGATGGAGAAAAACGTTTTGCGCGGCCGGGGGTTCCGCGCGCTTTGCGAATCCGGTTCGAACTTCGGCGCGGAAGTGCTCGGCGCGGCGGCGCTCCGCGTCGAACCGGCCGTCTATGGCGAGCCGCGCGCGCCGAGCATCATGCGCCGCGCGAGCAAGCGGCGTGCCGGCGGAAGGAAGTCGAGTGCGGCGAGCCCGGCGCCGCGCGCGAGGCGCAGGAGCGGATCGTCGTTCGAGAACAGTCGAACAAGGAAGTCGGTCACACCGATCGACGCGTAGCGGTCGATGCGCCGCGCCGACCCGAACTCGGAGACGAACGCGTCGTCGCCGACGCGCGCCGGATCGGTGCGCTCGATCAGCGCTGCGAGCTCCGCGGCGTCGCGCAGCCCGAGGTTGAGCCCCTGGCCGGCGACCGGGTGGAGCGTCTGCGCCGCGTTCCCCACCGCCACGACGCGCGGATCCGCGTGCGCCCTGCGCCTGAACCAGAGGCGCAGGGGGAAGCTCGCGCGCGGGCCGGCGGCGACGAAACGGCCCAAGCGTCGGCCGAACCGCTCCCCGAGCCGGGCGCAGAACCGGTCGTCGGGCAGCGCCGCGAGCCGGGCGGCTGCGGATGCCTCCACGGCCCAGACGAGCGCATATATATAGTGTGCGTCGTCCGATCGCCCGCCGAAGGGCAGGAGCGCGAGGGGACCGTCGGGTGTGAACCGTTCCCATGCGCGGCCGGGGTGCGCGCGCTCCGCGCGGACGATCGCCACGATGGCCGTCTGACCGTAGTCGCGCAGCGCGAGATCGTCTCCCGCCAGCCGCCCGCCGTCGGCCAGCACCAGCAGCCGGGCCGCAATCCGGCGCGGACCGTGTTCCCCGTCGATCGCGACGGCGACGCGCTCGCCTGCATCCTCCCAGGACGCGACGCGTCCGGGGAGGCGCTCGGGCGTGGCGGCCTCCAGCAGCGTCCCGGCGACCTGCGACGCGTCGGTGACGTAGCCGAGTGCGGGCAGCGCGTGGTCCTCGCACCGCATGAGCGTGCGCCCGAACCCGCCGGCCTGGGAGACGTGGATCGACTCGATCGGCGTCGACTCGATGCGCGCGAATGCCCCGCTGCGCTCCAGCACGAGCCGGCTCCCGTGCGAGAGCGCCACCGGGCGGAGCGGACCCTCGGCGCGCGCGCGGGGCTCGACGAGCACGACCGTGCGCCCGCTCCCGCGCAGCGCGAGCGCGAGGGAGGCGCCGACCGGCCCGCCGCCGGCGACGACCACATCGACGGATTCAGGCACGGGGCGCAGCGCGCATCAGGGCCTCGATGTCGTCGATGCGCTTCGGCGCGTCGGCCGTCACGACCTCGCTGCCCGCGTCCGTGACGAGCACGTCGTCCTCGATCCGCACGCCGATGTTCCAGAAGCGTTCCGGGACGCCGTCCGCCGGGCGCACGTAGCAGCCCGGTTCCACCGTCAGCGTCATGCCCGGCACGAGCGGCCGCCACTCCCCGCGCGCCTTGTAGTCGCCGGCGTCGTGCACGTCGAGCCCGAGCCAGTGCCCGGTGCGATGCATGTAGTACTGCTTGTAGAGTTCCTTCTCGAGCACCTCGTCGAGCGTGCCCGAGCACAGCTCCAGGTCGAGGAACCCCTGCGCGAGGACCTTCACCGCGGCATCGTGCGGCGCGTTCCATCCGCTGCCGGGACGCACCTGCGCGATGGCGGCCGCCTGCGCGGCGAGGACGAGCTCGTAGAGCGCGCGCTGCGGGCCGCTGAAGACGCCGTTCACCGGGAAGGTGCGCGTGATGTCCGCGGCGTAGCCGTCGAGCTCGCAGCCGGCATCGATCAGGAGCAGGTCGCCGTCGGCGAGGCGCTGCGAGTTGTCGCGATAGTGCAGCACGCAGGCGTTCGCGCCACCGGCGACGATCGGCCAGTACGCGGGGAACTGGGCGCCGCGGCGGCGGAACTCGTACAGGAGCTCGGCCTCGATCTCGTACTCCATCGCGCCCGGGCGCGTCGCGCGCATCGCGCGGACGTGGGCGTCGGCCGAGATCGACGCGGCGCGGCGCATGGTCGCGATCTCGTGCGCGTCCTTCACCAGCCGCATCTCGTCGAGCGCGACGCGCACGTCGCGGATCTCGCCCGGGGCGGCGACACCGGTGCGCGCCTGCGCACGCACCTCGTTCAGCCAGCGCATGCAGCGCGCGTCCCATGCCGGATCGAGCCCGGGCGCATAGTAGAGCGCGGGCTGATCGGCGAGGAGCTTCGGCGCCGTCTCGTCGAGGGCGGCGAACGCGTGCGCGTCGTCGAACCCGAACGCCTCGCGCGCGGCCGCCGGTCCGTAGCGGAATCCCTCCCACAGCTCGCGCTCGGGGTGCTTCTCGCGGCAGAAGAGAATCGCCTTCGGCTCGGCGCCCGCGATCAGCGCCAGCGCCGCCTCGGGCTCGGGGAACCCGGTGAGGTAGTAGAAATAGCTGTCGAAGCGGTACGGGTAGTCGCTGTCCCGGTTGCGGATTCGCTCGGGTGCGGTGGGGATGATCGCGATCCCCGCGCCCATCCTCTCGAGGAGCGCGGCGCGGCGGGCGCGGAACGGGGCGAAGTCGGGCATCGGTTCAGCCGGGCGACGGGGAACCGGGATTGTCCTCGCCGTCGGCACGCCGATCAAGAAGCGCCGCCCACTCGTTTGCGCGCGCGGCCAGCGGGTCGAGCGCGGCCGCGTGCAGCTCCCCGAGCGCCGCGCGCAAACCCGCGCCGTCCGCGCCCTCGATCTCGCGCGCAGCGGCGTCGAGCGCGTCCAGCGCCTCGCGCAACGCGAGCGCCGAGGCGAGCGCGTTCTTCAGCCGCTCGCGCGGGCGCGGGATCCACGTCCGGTCGGCCGCGAGCGCGCGCAGCCGCTCGCCCGCGTCGAGCACCTGCTTGCGCAGGCGCGGGAGCGCGCCGACGTGCGGGCCGCGCAGCGCCCCGAAGACCGCGATTGCGATCAGCTCGAGCCAGCGGGCCTCGAGGTGCGCGACCCAGGCTGCGTCGAGCGCGAGGGCACGATCGACCTCGGCCGGGTCAAGCATGCCGCGTGCCGCGCAGCTCGGCGTCCAGCGCGGCGAGCCGCTCCGGCGTGCCGACGTCGATCCACCGTCCAGCGAAGCGCTCGCCGCCGACACGCCCGGCCGCGGCCGCACGGCGCAGGAGCGGGGCGAGCTGCGCCGTTGCGCCGGGCGCGATGGTCGCGAAGAGCGACGGGTGGTACACGCCGATGCCGCTGAAGGTGAGCATCGGGTCGCCGGCGTTGCGCACGCGCTCCCCGGCGAGGGCGAAGTCGCCGCCCGGATGATGCGGCGGGTTCGGCACCAGCACGAGGTGCGCGAGGTCGCCGCCGCGCAGGCGGTGGCGCAGGCGCTCGAACGGATAGTCGGTGTACAGGTCGGCGTTGATCGCGGCGAACGGCTCGTCCCCGAGCAGCGGCAGGGCGCGCGCGATGCCGCCCGCCGTCTCCAGGGCGTCCGCTTCCGGCGAGTAGCGGATGCGCACGCCGAAGCGCGTGCCGTCGCCGAGCGCGGCCTCGATGCGCTGGCCGAGGTGCGCGTGGTTGATGACGAGCTCGGTGAATCCGGTCTGCGCGAGGCGCTCGATCAGGCGTGCGACCAGCGCACTCCCGCCCACCTCGAGCAGCGGCTTCGGCGTGACGTCGGTCAGCGGCCGCATCCGCTCGCCGCGCCCGGCGGCCAGGAGCATCGCTTTCATACTGGGGGACGCAACCCGCTCCGGAGCCTAGAACGTGTAGCCCGCGCGCGCGCTGCGTCCCTCGAGGGCGTCGAGGAGCTCGAGCAGGGGCTTGAGCGCGTCGTAGCGGCGGCACACCGCGCGGATGTACGCGAGGAAGCGCGGCGTGTCCTCGAGGTACGCGCGCTTGCCGTCGCGGTGGGCGAGGCGGGCGAAGATCCCGGCCACCTTCAGGTGCCGCTGCAGGCCCATCCACTCGAAGTCGCGGTAGAAAGCGCCGAAGTCGGCGTCCACCGGCAGGCGCGCGCGCCGCGCCTTTTCCCAGTAGCGGACGGCCCCGTCGAGCACCCGCTCCTCTTCCCAGCTGATGAACGCATCCTTGTAGAGGCACACCACGTCGTACGCGATCGGCCCGTGCACCGCGTCCTGGAAGTCGAGAATGCCGGGGTTCGCCTCGCACACCATGAGGTTGCGCGGCATGTAGTCGCGGTGCACGTACACCCGCGGCTGCGCGAGGTTGGAAGCCACGACGAGCGCGAAGACGCGCTCCAGCCGGTCGCGCTGCGCGGGGTCGAGCGTCACGCCCAGATGGCGGCCGACGTACCAGTCGGGAAAGAGCGCGAGCTCGCGCCGCAGCAGCGCCTCGTCGTAGGGAGGCAGCGCGCCGGGACGGCTCGCGAGCTGCCACCGCACGATCGCGTCGGTCGCGTCCGCGAACAGGCGGTCCGCGGTCGCCGCGTCCGCGGCGCGCAGCGCCTCGAGGTAGGTCGTCGTGCCGAGATCGGTCAGCAGCAGGAAGCCGCGCGGGAGGTCCTGCTCGAGCACGCGCGGCGCGTTGAGCCCCGCCTCGGCGAGCAGCTGCGCGACGTGCACGAACGGCCTGCAGTCCTCCTTCTCCGGCGGTGCGTCCATTGCGATCAGCGAGTCGGCCCCGGCGCCCGCGAACGAGACCCGGAAGTAGCGCCGGAAGCTTGCGTCGGCGGACGCGGGCGCGAGGACGAAGTCGCGGCCGGGACGGCGCGCTGCGATCCAGCGTTCGAGCTCGGTGAGGCGGTCCATTGCGCGGCGCGCGGTGCGGGATGGCGCCGGCGCGGGCCGGCGGCGTTGCCTTGCGATGACGAATGTGCGATTTTACGGGATGCCCCGGTGGCCGGGCTCCCCGACGCCAGCCGGCCGCGAGATCGATCCCCAGAACAAGAGCGCCCGGCCGTCCGTTCCGATGAAGCACGTCGTTCCCGCGCTGATCGCGGCCCTGCTGTGCGCGTCGCCGTGCGACCGCGCGCAGGCGCAGGCCAACGGTCTCAAGCTGCAGCGCTCGCTCGGCGCGCCGGTGCCCGCGCGCGGCGAGGACGTGCCGACCTTCGTCGCCGCCGACCGCATCGAGGGCCTCGGCGGGGCGGAAGTCGAGGCGATCGGCGACGCGGAGCTGCGGCGCGGCGACACGCGCCTCACCGCCGACCGCATCAAGTACTTCGCCGACACCGACGAGGTGGAGGCGACCGGCAACGTCCGGCTGCGCGTCGCGGGCGACGAGGCGGCGGGCCCGCGCCTGCGCCTGCGCATCGGCGACACCACCGGCATCCTCGAGCAGCCGACCTTCCGCTTCGGCGAGCGCGCGGTCAAGGTGCGCGGGGAGCGGCAGCGCGGCCCGATGCTGACCTCGGATCCGGGAGTGAGCACGCGACCGGAGACGCACGTCGAGACGCGCGGCACCGCCTCGGCGCTGCGCTTCGGCGGCGACGACGAGTACCGCATGACCGACGCGAGCTTCACCACGTGCAAGCCCGGCCAGGAGGACTGGTTCATCGAGGCGGGCGAGATCGACATCGACATGGGGCGCGAGGTCGGCACCGTGCGCGACGCGCGCCTCACTTTCATGGGGTTGAGCACGCCGCGCATCCCCTGGTTCGACTTCTCGCTCAACAACGAGCGCAAGAGCGGCTTCCTGCCGCCGTCGGCCGGCATCCAGAACACCACCGGCTTCGACGTCACCTTGCCGTTCTACTGGAACATCGCGCCCAACTACGACGCGACGATCGCGCCGCGCTACATGGCCAAGCGCGGACTGCAGTTCCTCAACCAGTTCCGCTTCCTGCAGCCGTGGGCGGCGGGCGAGGTGCGCTACGAATTCCTGCCGCGGGACCACGAGCTGGAAGACGCGTATCGCTATGCGTTCGCGGCCAACAGCAACGCGAACTTCAACAACGGCTGGTATGGCCTCGTCAACTACACCAAGGTCTCCGACGACAACTACTTTCGCGATCTCTCGAGCCGGCTCTCGGTCGCCACCCAGATCTACCTGACGCAGCAGGGGCTGCTCGGCTATGCATCGCCGACGGGTCAGTGGAGCGCGTACGGCAACATGCAGCGCTTCCAGACCCTGCAGGACCCGCAGAACCCGGTCGCGGTCCCGTACTTCCGCGAGCCGCAGTTCGTGTTCAACGGGCTGCGCCAGACCCTCGGCGGCTTCGACGCCGGGCTCGCCGCCGAGTACGTGCGGTTCACGAACAACGCGCTCGTGCCGACCGGCGCGCGCACCACGGCTTACCCCTCCGTCTCGTTGCCGTTCGTCAAGAGCTACGGCTACGTCACGCCGAAGGTCGGCGTGAGCGCGACCTGGTACGACCTCTCGACGCCGGGCAGCTTCACCGACACCTCTATCGCGCGCACGCTCCCGATCGCCAGCCTGGACTCGGGGCTCTACTTCGAGCGCGACGCAAACTGGTTCGGCAACGATTTCGTCCAGACGCTGGAGCCGCGCGCGTACTACCTGTACGTCCCGTTCGAGGATCAGAACAACATCCCGATCTTCGACACCTCGACTTCCGACCTGAACTTCGCGCAGCTCTTCCAGGAGAACATCTTCTCCGGCGGCGACCGCATCGCGAATGCGAACCAGCTCTCGCTCGCGGTGACCTCCCGTCTCGTGCGTCCGTCCGACGGGCAGGAGCTGGTGCGCGCGGTGATCGGCCAGCGCTACTACTTCGCCGATCAGCTCGTCACCGTCCCGGGCCAGCCGGTGCGCACCGACTCGCAGACGCCCCTCATCCTCGGCCTCGGCGGGCGAATCGCGCAGAACTGGGCGGCCGACCTCGGGCTGCAATACAAGCTCACCGGCGGCCAGAACGTCGAGCGGTTCACCAGCGGCGTGCGCTATTCGCCGGCACCTGCCGCTGTGGCGAGCATCTCCTACCGCTACGTCAACCAGTCGTACACCGCGGGAGCGGGGACGATCAACACGGTGGACGTGGCCGCGCAGTGGCCGCTCGGACGCGGCTTCTACGGCGTGGGGCGCGTGAGCTACGACATCGAAGGCAGCAAGGTCGTGGAGTCGCTCGCCGGGCTCGAATACAATGCCGGGTGCTGGATCGTGCGCGGGGTCGTGCAGCAGTTCCAGACCGCGACCGGGCAGGAGACGTCGTCGTTCTTCGTTCAGCTCGAATTGAACGGCGTCGCGCGCATCGGGTCGAACCCGATCGAGCTGCTCCGGCGCAGCATCCCCGGATACACGCTGATCAACACGACGCCGGGGGCCGGCGCCGCCGACCTCGCGCCGATCGGCGGCCAGCCCCCGGCCGGCACCGCGAGCCCCGGGCCGATCCCCGGCGGATCGTCGTCGATTTACCGTTACTACGACTGATGACTCGAATCCTCGTCGCCTTCGCCTTCGCCCTCGCCCTCGCCGCGGCTCCCGTCGCGGCGCAGTTCCGCGCGCCCGCCGCGCCGGGTTCCGGGGTCGGGTCCCAGTGGCCCGGCACCGCCCCCGGGCAGCCGGCTCCGGGTCCGGCGCCCGGTCCGGCACCGGGCGCGGCCTCGCGCGCCGCGCCTGCGCGCGGCCCGGTCCTGATCGACCGGATCGTCGCGATCGTCAACAAGGACGTGATTACGCAGCGCGACCTCGACGAGCGCATTGCGCTGGTGATCACGCAGCTCAGGCGCCAGAACACGCCGCTGCCGCCGGCCGAGGTGCTCGAGCGCCAGGTGCTGGAGCGCATGATCACCGACCGCGTCCAGGTGCAGTTCGCGCTCGAGACCGGGGTGCGCATCGACGACCTGCAGCTCGACCGGACGGTGGGGATGATCGCCGAGCAGAATCGCATGTCGCTCGCCGACTTCCGCCGGGCGCTCGAGCGCGAAGGCGTGCCGTTCGACAAGTTCCGCGAGGACATCCGCCGCGAGATCATGATTTCGCGCCTGAAGGAGCGCGAGGTCGACAGCAAGATCCAGATCGGCGAGAGCGAGATCGACAACTTCCTGCAGGAGGCCGCGGCGGCGCCGCAGAAGGTCGAGTACAACATCGCGCACATCCTCGTCGGCGTGCCGGAGAGCGCGTCGCCGGAGCAGATCGAGGCGCGGCGCAAGCGCGCCCAGGAGGCAGCGGCGCGCGCGCAGGGCGGCGCGGACTTCGCGCAGCTGGCGGTGAGCTACTCGGACGCGGCCGACGCCCTTGCCGGCGGGGGGATGGGATGGCGCGCGCAGGATCGGCTGCCGGAGCTGTTCGCGTCCGCGCTCGCCGGGATGAAGCCGGGCGAGGTGAGCGGCGTGCTGCGCAGTCCGGCCGGCTTCCACGTGCTGAAGCTCGTGGACCGGCGCGGCGGCGCGGGGGGCGGAACGATGGTGGTCGAGCAGACGCACCCGCGCCACATCCTGGTGCGCGTCAACGAAGTCGTCTCCGAGGCCGACGCGCGGCGCAAGATCGGGCTGCTCCGCCAGCGCATCGTCGACGGCGCGAACTTCGCCGAGATCGCGCGCCTCAATTCCGACGACACCGCCTCGGCCTCGCGCGGCGGCGACCTCGGCTGGGTGGTGCCGGGCGACCTCGTGCCGCAGTTCGAGGACGCGATGAACTCGCTCAAGCTGAACGAGGTGTCGGAGCCGGTGCGCACGCCGTTCGGCTTGCACATCATCCAGGTGCTCGAGCGCCGCACCGCGGATGTGTCGGGGGACCGCAAGCGGGTCGAGGCGCGCAAGTTGCTGCGCGAGCGCCGCGCGGACGAGGCATACCAGGAGTGGGTGCGGCAGCTCCGCGACCGCGCATACGTCGAGCTGCGGCTCGACGAGCGGTGAGTCCGGGCGTGCCGCTCGGACGTCCCGGCACCGGCGCCGCGCGCCCGGCGCGGTAGCCCCCACCGCAGCGGCGCCCGGAGGTCCGGTGGCAGCGGATTCGCATCGCCCGCGGCGCCGCTTCGGGCAGCACTTTCTCCACGATCCCGGGATCGTCGCGCGCATCGTCGCCGCGATCGATCCGCGGCCGGGCGACGTGCTCGTCGAGATCGGCCCGGGGCTGGGGGCGCTCACCGCGCCGCTCCTTGCGCGCGTCGAGCGACTGCATGCGGTGGAGCTCGACCGGGACCTCGCCGCGCGACTGCGCGCGGCCCATCCTCCCGAGCGGCTCGTGGTGCACGCCGGGGACGCCCTGCGGTTCGATTTCGGCGCGCTGCCCGCGCCGCTGCGGGTGGTCGGCAACCTGCCCTACAACATCTCGACGCCGCTGCTCTTCCGGCTGACCGGGTTCGCCGCGCGGGTGCAGGACCTCCACTTCATGCTGCAGCGGGAAGTCGTCGACCGGATGGTCGCCGCGACCTCGTCGCCCGACTACGGGCGGCTCTCGGTCATGCTCCAGTACCGGTTCGAGACGACGCGGCTCTTCGTCGTCGGACCGGGCGCCTTCCGCCCGCCGCCGAAGGTGGAGTCGGCCGTCGTGCGCATGGTGCCGCGGCCCGCCGCGGCGCTCGGGGCGCGCGACCCCGTCCTCCTCGCCCGCGTGGTCACGGCCGCGTTCACCAAGCGGCGCAAGACGCTGCGCAACGCGCTCGCGGGCGTTGCCGACGAGGCGACGCTGCGCGCGCTGGACATCGACCCGCGGCTGCGGCCGGAGAACCTCGGCGTGGACGATTACGTCAGGATCGCGAACGCCTTGCCGTCTTCCCCGGTCCAGCGGGAGCGGGCAGGATGAACGAGCAACGCGTCGATCGGGTGCGTGGGACGCAGGACGCCACGGGCATCGCACGCCGCGCTCCGGTCGACCGGCGGGCGCGCGGTCCTCAGTCGCGCTGAATGAGCTCGATCTTGTAGCCGTCGGGGTCCTGGACGAACGCGATCACCGTGGTGCCGCCCTTCACCGGTCCCGCCTCCCGCGTCACCGTTCCGCCGCGCCGTTTCACTTCCTCGCACGCCCGGTACGCGTCCGGGACCGCGATGGCGACGTGCCCGTACGCGGTTCCCATGTCGTACCGGTCCACGCCGTAGTTGTAGGTGAGCTCGAGTACCGCCGCCTTGTCCTCGTCGTCGTAGCCGACGAACGCGAGCGAGTACTGCTGGTCCGGCCGGTCGGTGGTGCGCAGCACGCGCATGCCGAGCACCTCGGTGTAGAACTTCACCGCGCGGTCGAGGTCACCGACGCGGAGCATGGTGTGCAGCAGGCGCATCTCGTTCTCCTGTCACAGATCGGGGAGCTGGTGGCCGCGCGCGCGCAGTGCCCGCCGCGCCGCGCGCTGGTCGGGGTGGACCGTCTCGACGAGGCGCCAGAACGCATCCGAGTGGTTCATGTGCCGCAGGTGGGCGAGCTCGTGCGCGACGACGTAGTCGATCAACGGCAGCTCGAAGTGCACGAGCCGCCAGTGCAGCAGCACGCGGCCGCGTCCGTCCGCCGCGCGCGCGCAGCTGCCCCAGCGCGACGCGGCCGAGGACAGGCGCAGCGTCGGCGCGGCGACGCGGAGCGCCGGGGCGAGGTGCGCGACCCGCTCGTGGAAGAGCGCGAGGGCCGCGGCCTTGAGCCAGCCGATCACCGCCTCGCGCAGCGCCGGACCGGCCGCGAACGCCTGCGCCGGCACCTCGAGACGGTCGCCGGCGAGCCCGGGTGCCCGCCCGGTTCCGCGCGCAAGGGCCATCTCTCGCCCGAGGTACGGGAGCCGGGCGCCCTCGCGCCAGACGAACGGCGCGCGCGGCCGGAAACGCGGATCGTCGATGCGCCGGAGGACCCAGCGCCCCTGCTCGCGGATGAACGCCTCGACCTCCGCGACCGTCGCCCATCGCGGCGCCGCGGCCGCGAGGCCGCGCTCGTCCACGACGATCCCGATCGTGCGCCGGCGCGTCCGGCGCAGCACGTAGGGCACGATGCGGCCGCCGAGCTGCACGCGTCGCGGCCGGCCCGGCGCCGTGCGTGGCGGCTCAGCGAGAAAGGGCAGCTCGAGCTGCATCGAACCGCTGCGCCGCCGCGGGCGGCGTCAGGCGCTCCATCTCGCCTTCGATCCACTCCTCGGCGCGCCGCATGACCTGCTCGGCCGTGAGCCCCTCGGTCGCGATCGGCGGTCCGATCACCACGGTGACCTTCCCCGGTCGCTTGACGAACGAGTTGCGCGGCCAGAGGAGCCCGGCGTTGTGGGCGACGGGGAGCGCGAGCGCGCGGTTCTGCACCGCGATCACCGCCCCGCCCAGGCGGTAGACGCCGCGCCGGCCCACGGCGGTGCGGGTGCCTTCGGGATAGACCATGATCGAGAAGCCCTGCGCGAGGCGCTCGCCGCCGAGCTGGATCATGCGCTGCATCGCCGCCTTGCGGTTGGCGCGGTCGATCGCGATCGGGCTCATCAGCGCGAGGCCCCAGCCGAGGAAGGGCAGCCACAACAGCTCGCGCTTGAGCACGTAAACGTGCGGCGGGAAGAGCGTCGTATAGGCGATCGTCTCCCACGCCGACTGGTGCTTGGACAGCACCACGCAGGGCGCGGCGGGAATGTGCTCGCGGCCGTGCACCTCGTAGTCGATGCGCAGCAGGTGGCGCGAGAGCCAGAACGCGAACTGCGGCCAGCCGGCGATGATCCGCCAGCGCGCGAGGCGCGGAAGCGGCGCGGTGCAGAGCACCATGCCTGCGTACGGGATCACCACCGCCAGCAGGATGGCCTGGAACAGCGCGGAGCGGAGCCACGTCACGCCGCGAGCGTCTCCGCGACGGCGGCGAGGTCCGCGAAGATCCGCGTGCCCTCGGGCAATCCGCCCGACTCGAGCGTCTTCTGGCCCTTGCCCGTGAGCACCAGCATCGGCTGGGCGTTCGCCGCCGCGGCCGCCTGCAGGTCGCGCAGGCTGTCGCCGACCGCCGGCACGCCCTCGAGCGGCATCGCGAAGCGCTCGCCGATCTCGAGCAGCATGCCGGGCGCGGGCTTGCGATAGGCCGACTCCGACTCCGCCGTGTCGGGGCAGTAGAACACCGCCTCGATCCGTCCACCGACCTGCGCGAGGGCCTTGTGCATCTTTGCGTTGATCGCGTTCAGCGTCGCCATGTCGAACAGGCCGCGCCCGATCCCGGACTGGTTGGTCGCCACCACGACGGTGTATCCGGCCTGATTGAGGCGGGCGATCGCCTCCAGGCTGCCCGGAATCGGCTTCCACTCCTCCGGGGACTTGATGAACTGCGCGCTGTCGACGTTGATGACGCCGTCGCGGTCGAGGATCACCAGCTTCATCTTGGACGGGAGCGGGAACGGGGCGGGCGCCGCATCGGACGCGATTCTACTGCCCCCGGCGCGCGCCCTATTGCGCGAGCCGCGAGATGTCGGCGACCCGGTTGAGCACGTGCGCGAGCGCCGCGAGCAGGCGCAGGCGGTTGGTGCGCAGCCGCGGATCCTCGGCGTTGACGAGGACGTCCTCGAAGAACCGGTCCACCTCGGGCCGCACGCGCGCGAGCAGGCGCAGCGAATCGGCGTACGCGCCGGCGGCGGCCCGCGCCTCGACGTCGGACCGGATGCGGCCGAGCGCGGCATGGAGCGCCTGCTCGGCCGGCTCCCGCAGCAGCGCGGGATCGGCGTCGCCCGGCGCGAACTCCGACTTGCGCAGGATGTTGCGCACCCGCTTGTTCGCCGCGGCGAGGCTCTCCGCCTCGGGCAGGGCGCGGAATGCCCGCACCGCCTCGATGCGCGCGATGACCAGGTCCAGGCGCCCGGGCGCGTCGGCGAGCACCGACTCGATCTCGTCCGCGGCGTAGCCCCGCTCGCGCAGGTAGGAGCGCAGGCGGTCGAGCACGAACGCGTGCACCTCGGCCGCGACCGTGGCCGGCGCGCCCGGAGCGAATGCGGCGGCCGCCTCCTGCGCGAGGTCGGCGGCGTCGAGCGGCAGCCGGTGCTCGACGAGGATGCGCGCGAGGCCGAGCGCCGCGCGGCGCAGCGCGAACGGGTCCTTGTCGCCGGTCGGCGCGCCGCCGACCGACCAGATGCCGGCGAGGGTGTCGAGCTTGTCGGCGAGCGCGAGGCTGTCCCCGATCGGGTCGGCCGGCAGCGCGTCGCCCGCGAAGCGCGGCCGGTAGTGCGCCTCGATCGCGCGCGCGACCGGCTCCGGCTCGCCGTCGTGGCGCGCGTAGTGCTCGCCCATGACGCCCTGCAGCTCGGGAAACTCGCCGACCATGCCGGTGAGGAGGTCGGCCTTGCACAGGCGCGCGGCGCGCGCCGCCAGCGCCTCGTCTGCGCCCAGCCTGCGCGCCACGAGGACGGCCAGCCGCTCGATGCGGCCGACCCGCGCGAGCTGCGTTCCGAGCCGATTGTGGTAGGTGACCGCGGCCAGGCCGTCGACGCGCGCGGCGAGCGTCCGACGCCGGTCATGGTCGTAGAAGAACTTCGCGTCCGCGAGCCGCGCGCGCAGCACGCGCTCGTTTCCGCGCACGATCTGGCGCGGCTCGTCGATCTCCATGTTCGACACGACGAGGAAGCGGTTCGAGAGCCGGCCCTGGCCGTCGACGAGCGGGAAGTACTTCTGGTTCTGCCGCATCGTCAGCATCAGGCACTCCTGCGGCACCTCCAGGAACGCCTTCTCGAAGTGGCCCTCGTAGACCGCGGGCCACTCGACGAGCGCGGTGACCTCGTCGAAGAGCGCGTCGTCGGCCGCGACGGTCGCGCCCCCGGCCGCTGCCGCCAGGCGCTCCCGGACCGCGCGCGCGCGGCGCTCGAAGTTCGCGATCACCTTGCCGTCGCGCTCGAGGGCGCGCTCGTAGTCGCCCGCGTGCGCCAGGGTGATCGCGCCCGCGCCCAGGAAGCGGTGCCCGCGCGTGACGCGCCCGCTCTCGAGCCCGAGCACTTTCCCCGGTACGACGCGCTCGCCGTGGAGCATCACGAGCCCGCGTGCCGGGCGCACGAACTCGACGTCGCGCTCGCCCCAGCGCATCGCCTTCGGGGTGGGCAGTCTACCCAGAGCTGCCTCGATCTTCGCATCTAGACTGGTTGCAAGCTCGCTTCCGGCGGCCATCGCGCGGTACACGAAGAGTTCCTGCTTACCATCCTGGACGCGCGTGAGCTGGTCGACGGAGACGCCTTGCTTCCTCGCGAAATGCATCAGCGCCTGCGTGGGACTTCCGTCAGCAGAGAGGCCAACCTTGACGGACGGGCCCTTGAACTCCACCGGTTTGTCGGGCGACCTCGCTACGACGTCGTCAATGAGGACGCCTAGCCTTCTAGGACTCGCGAAGACAGTGAACTTGCCGTCGGAAGGCACGAATCCATCTTCTCGAAGGTCGGTGACCAGCGCGTCGGCGAACGCGTAGCCGAGGACCCGCAGCGCCTTGGGCGGCAGCTCCTCGGTGAGCAGCTCGACGAGCAGCGGCGCGGTCGCGGCCACGTCAGGACCCCTTCTTCAGCATCGGGAAGCCCAGGCGCTCGCGCGACTCGTAGTACGCCTGGGCCGCCGCGCGCGCCAGCGCGCGCACGCGCGCGATGTACGCGGCGCGCTCGGTGGTGGAGATCGCCCCGCGCGCGTCGAGCAGGTTGAACGTGTGCGAGCACTTCATGACCATCTCGTAGCCGGGCAGCGTGAGCCCGCGCCCGAGCAGCCGCTTCGCCTCGCGCTCGAAGCCGTCGAAGAGCCCGAGCAGCCACTGCGGGTCGCTCTCCTCGAAGTTGTAGCGCGACTGCTCGACCTCGTTCTGGTGATAGACGTCGCCGTAGGTGACGCCCGGCGCCCAGACGAGATCGAACACGTTCTCCACGCCCTGGAGATACATCGCGAGGCGCTCCAGGCCGTAGGTGATCTCGCCCAGCACCGGCCTGCAGGCGAGCGAGCCGACTTCCTGGAAATAGGTGAACTGGGTCACCTCCATGCCGTCGAGCCACACCTCCCAGCCGAGGCCCCAGGCGCCGAGCGTCGGCGACTCCCAGTCGTCCTCGACGAACCGGATGTCGTGCACCGCCGGGTCCACGCCGAGCGCGCGCAGGCTGTCGAGGTACCGGTCCTGGATGTCGTCGGGCGACGGTTTGAGCACCACCTGGTACTGGTAGTAGTGCTGCAGCCGGTTCGGGTTCTCGCCGTAGCGACCGTCCTTGGGGCGGCGCGAGGGCTGCACGTACGCCGCGTTCCACGGTTCCGGACCGATCGCGCGCAGGAAGGTCGCGGTGTGGAACGTGCCCGCCCCGACCTCCATGTCGTAGGGCTGCAGCAGCACGCAGCCGCGCTCGCCCCAGAAGGTCTGGAGACGGAGGATCAGGTCCTGGAAAGTCTGCATGAACGCGGGCGACCGCGCCGCGGCCGCCGGAAAGGGCGCAATTCTACAGGCAGCCGCGTCGCGCGCTTCCGCAATCGGGCCGCATCGCGGGAGCGCGCGCGGCGCGCCGGGCGCGCGCGTTGCGCGACGTCGGCTAGCGGGAGGTCGCGCGGTTGCGCCGCGCGAAGATCATCCGACGTGGGTCGCGAAGAACGCGAGCGTCCGCTCGCGCGCGAGCCGCGCGCTCTCCGCGTGATACGAGCCGCGCTGATCGCAGTTGAAGCCGTGTCCGGCCGGGTAGAGGTGGATCGCGAGCTCCGGGCGCGCCGACTTCATCGCCCGCACCTCGGCGACCGGAATCGCGTGGTCCGTCTCGCCGAAATGCAGCATCGCCGGGCAGTGCGGCGCGAGGTCCTTGTGCGCCAGGATGCCGCCGCCGTAGTAGGGCACCGCGCCGGCGAGCCCGTCGAGCTTCGCCGCCGACACCCACGCCACCGTGCCGCCCCAGCAGTAGCCCACGATCCCGGTCTTGCCTGCCGCGGCGATCGCCTGCATGGCCGCGGCGACGTCCCGCAGCGCGTCGTCGAGCGACACTTTCTGCATGAGCGCGCGCCCGCGGTCGATCTCCGGCTGCGAGTACCCGATGTCGAGGCCGCGCTCCACGCGGTCGAAGAGCGCCGGCGCGATCGCGACGTAGCCGTCCGCCGCGTAGCCGTCCGCGACGCCGCGAATGTGGCTGTTCACCCCGAAGATCTCCTGCACGACGACGAGGCCGCCGCGCGGCTTGCCGGGCGGGTCGGCGCGGTAGGCGGAAAACCGGTGCCCGTCCGAAGCGACGAGCTCGAGCGTGCTTGGCATGGAATGGACGCTCCCGGCGCGCACGCGCGCTGCGCCCGCGCGCGGGTCGGGTTCGGGTGGAAACGGCGGGCTAGTGGTGCGTCGTCGGCCCGAGCCTGCGCTCGAGCTGGGTAATCTGGTCCTTCAGGAACAGCTTCTTCTTCTTCAGGCGGTGCAGCTGCTCGTCCTCGAAGACCCTGCTTTCTTCCATCCTGCAGATCGCGGCGTCGAGATCGTGGTGTTCCAGTCGCAGGGTGCTGATCTTCTGCTTGAGGGACTCGATCTCCGCTTCGGTCATGGCGCCTCCTCTGAAGGAAGTGGTGGACGGGACGAATCGGCGGTGCCGCACCGCGCGGCTAGTCTACTCCTCGACCTGCGGCCCGGGGCAAGCCGGAGCGCGCCCATTTTCCCGGGGCGGGGCATGCTGCGCCGCGCACGCGTCCTGCGCGGGTCAGGCCGGCCGGCGCAACTCCGTGTCGCGGCTCGCGTTTCTCGCGCGCCGCCGGCCGAGAACCAGCGCGACCACGAGGAGGAGGCCGACGAGCGCCAGGACCGGCCCGTTGCCGGCCCGGACATACGGTGTGGCGCCGGTTCGCCCCTCCACCCGGGCCTCCAGCACCCCCTCGGTGAAGGCGGGCAGCCGCGCGGTCACCCGCCCGCGCGGGTCGACCACCGCGGTGATGCCGGTGTTGGTGGCCGTGAGCATCGTCCGGCCGGTCTCGAGCGCCCGCATGCGCCCGATGCGCAGGTGCTGCGCGGGGGCCGCCGAGTCGCCGAACCAGGCGACGTTGCTCACGTTGACGAGCAGGGTCGCCTCGGGCAGCTGGCGGATGATCTCCGGCCCGAACGCGTCCTCGTAGCAGATGTTCAGCGCGACGCGCTGGCCGGCGACCTCGAGCGGCCGCTGCGTCTCCGCGCCGCGGGAGAAATCCGAGAGCGGGACCCTGAGCACCCCGACCACCCAGCCGAAGCCCGGCGGGACGAACTCGCCGAACGGGACGAGGTGCGACTTCGCGTACGCCTGCAGCGGCTGGGCGCCGAGGCTCACGACCGCGTTGTAGTACCGGCGGTCGGGATCGAGGATCGGCACGCCGATCAGCACGTCGCCCGCGCGCGCCGCGAGCAGGCGCTTCAGCCGGTCGAGGTACTCGCGCGGGATCTCGTGCAGGAACCGCGGGAGCGCCGTCTCGGGAAGCACGACCAGCCGACCGCCGGCGCGCTCCACCAGTCGGGCGTAGGTCGCGAGGGTGGCGTCGAAGCGGCCCTCGGCGAACTTGAGCGCCTGCGGAACGTTGCCCTGCACGAGGCTCACCGCGACCGGCTCGCCCGCGGGCGTCGTCCACGTCGCCCGCTCCAGTCCCCAGCCGGCGGCCGCGAGCACGACGAGCGCGCCGGCCGCCGCGAGGCGCGTCCGGCGTGCGACCCCGCCGGCCGCCAGCGCCACCACCGCCCCGGCCGCGACGGCCGCGAGAAACGACAGCCCGAGCACGCCGAGCACCGGTGCGAACCCCGCCAGCGGACCGTCGATCTGCGAGTAGCCGAGCGCGAGCCACGGAAACCCGGTGAAGAGCCAGGAGCGCACCCACTCGGCTGCCGTCCACAGCGCCGGGATCACGAGCAGGAGCCGCACCGGCGGGACGGCCGGGATGCGCGCCTGCAGGAAGCCGACTGCGGCCGGAAAGAGCGCGAGGTAGAGGCAGAAGAGCAGGGTCGCGGCCGCCGCGAGCGGCGCCGGCATCAGGCCGAAGTCGTGCAGGCTCACGTAGACCCAGCTCACGCCGCCGAGGAAGAGGCCGGCGCCGAACGCGAACCCGAGCGCGGCGGCCGCGAGCGGCGTCGCCGCGCGCGTCCACGCGCGCAAGAGGAACGCGAGCGCCACCAGCGCGAGCGGGTACAGGTTCCAGTCGCCGAACGCGGCCGCCGACGCCCCGCCGGCGAGCGCGGCCGCCGCCAGCGCGCGCGCGCGCGCGCCGCGGACGCTCACGCCCCTTCCTCGGCGGCCCTCTCGACCTGGAGCGAGTACAGGCGCCGGCTGTCGGCGCGCAGCACGGTGAGCCTGAGCCCGTCGATCGCCACCGACTCGCCGCGCTTCGGCAGGCGGCCGAAGCGGTGGATGACCAGCCCGCCGACGGTGTCGAACTCGTCGTCCGGCAGGGAGGTGCCGAACACCTGGTTGAAGTCGGCGATCTCGGTCTGCGCCTTGACGCGCCAGCGCCCGACCTTCTCGCGCAGCACGTTGTCCTCGAGCTCGTCGAAGTCGTACTCGTCCTCGATGTCGCCGACGATCTGCTCCAGCACGTCCTCGATCGTCACCAGCCCGGCGACGCCGCCGTACTCGTCCACCACGATCGCCATGTGGTTGCGGTTCTTGCGGAACTCGTGCAGCAGGACGTTGAGGCGCTTCGACTCGGGCACGAACACCGCGGGGCGCAGCATCTGGCGCACGTTGAACTCCTCCTCGCCCGCGTAGTAGCGCAGCAGGTCCTTGGCGAGCAGGACGCCGATCACGTGGTCGCGGTCGCGGTCGATCACCGGGAAGCGCGAGTGCCCGGTGCCGATCACCGAGGGGATGAAGCGGTCGGGCGTCTCGTTGATGTCGATCACGTCCATCTGGGCGCGCGGGATCATGACGTCGCGCACCCTCATCTCGGAGACCTGCAGGGCGCCCTCGATCATCGACAGCGCCTCGCCGTCGAGCAGGTTGCGCCCGTGGGCCGAGCGCAGCAGCTCGACGAGGTGCTCGCGGTCCTCGGGCTCGCGCATGATGAGCGCGCCCAGGCGGTCGAGCCACGACGGCTTGCGGCTACCCGGCGCGTCGTCCATGGGGATCGGGGAATCCGAGGCGCGCGAGGATCCTGCGCTCGCGCGCCTCCATGCGCGCGGCGTCCGCCGCGCGCTCGTGGTCGTAGCCCTGCAGGTGCAGCGCGCCGTGCACCGCGAGGTGCGCGAAGCGCGCCCGCGGCGCCTGCCCCTGCGCGCGCGCCTCGCGCGCCACCACCGGTGCGCACAGCACGATGTCGCCCTCGAGCGCGCCGCCGCGCGCGGCGCCGTAGGCGAAGGTCAGCACGTTGGTCGCGTAGTCGCGGCCGCGGTAGTCGCGGTTGAGCCGCCGCCCCTCCGCGGCGCCGACGAAGCGCACCGTGACGCGGGCGGCGCGTCCGAGCGCGGC
>JAGVSZ010000215.1 GCA_019137045.1 Betaproteobacteria bacterium | reverse complement strand
GGCCGGCGAGGACGCCGTCGCGGAGGCGGGCAGCTACGGCATCGACGCCGGCGCCCTCGCCGCCGCCGCCCTGCTCGACCGGCATCCCGGGCTGAGCGCGATCGTGGCCGCGAACGACCTGCTCGCGCTCGGCTGCTACGACGCGCTCGCGCGCCGGCGGCTCGCCTGCCCGCGCGACGTCTCGGTCACCGGGTACAACGACATGCCGTTCGCGGACCGGTTCGCCCCGCCGCTCACCACCGTGCGGATCGCCCACCGCGCGATGGGCGTGGAGGCGGCGCGCGTCCTGCTCGCCGAGATCGCGGACCCGCGCGGGCGCAGGCGGCAGGTCCGTCTCGAGCCGGAGCTGGTGGTGCGCGGCTCGACGGCGCCGCCGCGCCGGAGGCCGGGATGACCCCCATCGAGGTGCTGCGGCAGTTCCCGCCGCACGACGGCTCCCTCGCCGGCCTGTGCGCGAGCCGGGCGAGCCGCAACGGCGACCGGCCCTTCCTCCTCTTCGAGGGCGAGACCATCGCGTGGAGCGAGCTCGAGCCGCGCGTGCAGCGCGCCGCGGCGGCGTACGCCGCGCTCGGGGTCGGATCCGGCGACCGCGTCGCGACCTACGCGCCGACGCGGCCGGACATCGTGATCACCCTGCTCGCGCTCGCGCGGCTCGGCGCGTGGATGGTGCCGGTCAACCCGGACCTGCGGGTCGACGAAGCGCGCTACATCTTCGAGCACGCGGGCGTGTCCGGGATCGCCTGCGCGCGCGCGACCGCGTCGAGCGCCCTGGAGGCGGCGGCGAACCTGCGGCCGGCGCCGTGGCGGATCCTGCTCGAGCCGGCGGGCGCGGACGGACTGCCGGCGCTGGCCGAGCTCGGCGCGCGCGCCGCGCCCCGCGCCGACCGGCGCGGCGGCGCGGACGACGTCTGCGTCGTCGTCTACACCTCGGGGACGACCGGGTTCCCGAAGGGCGTGATGCACACCCAGCGCAGCATGGTGCTGGCGGGCGAGGGCTTCGTCGAGCGCATGCGCCTCACGCCCGACGACCGGCTGCTGGCGGTGCTGCCGCTCTTCCACGTCAACGCGCTCTTCTACTCGCTGTGCGGCGCGGCGGCGTGCGGCGGCGCGCTCGTGCTGGTGCCGAAGTTCTCGGCCTCGCGCTTCTGGCAGGTCGCGGCGGAGACCGGCGCGACCGAGTTCAACTTCATCGCCGCGATCAGCTCGATCCTGGCGCAGCGGCCGCGCAGCGAGTTCGTGCCGCACCGGATTGCGAAGGCGTACGGCGCGCCGATCCCGGCCGAGATCGACCGCGTCTTCCGCACCGAGTTCGGCGTGCCGGTGATGCTCGAGGGCTACGGCATGACCGAGATCCCGGGCGCGTGCAACAACCCGTTCCCGGGCGCGGGGCTGGGCGAGATGCGCCTCGGCGCGATGGGGAAGGCGGCCCTGCACCCGGACCACTCGCTGCCCTTCGCGGCGCTGCAGGTGCTGGACGACGACGGGCGCCCCGCGCCCGACGGGGCGGTCGGCGAGCTCGCCGTCCGCACGCCGATCGTCATGAAGGGCTACTACCGCGACCCGGAGGCGACCCGGGCGGCGTTCAAGGACGGCTGGTTCCTGACCGGCGACCTGGTGCGGCGCGACGCCGACGGGTACTACTGGTTCGTCGCGCGCAAGAAGGACATCATCCGGCGGCGCGGGGAGAACATCTCGGGAGCCGAGCTCGACCGGGTCATGGGCGAGCATCCGGCGGTCGCCGAGGCGGCAGCGATCGCGGTGCCCTCGCCCCTCGGCGAGGACGACATCCTCGCCGCGATCGTGCTGCGGCCGGGAATGCGCGCGAGCGCGCGCGAGATCGCCGACTGGTGCCGCGCGCGCCTCGCCGCGCACAAGGTGCCGCGCTACGTGGCGTTCCTCGACGAGCTGCCGCACACGCCGACCCACCGGGTCGCGAAGTTCAAGCTCAAAGGCGACGGCACGCTGCTCGCGCGGGCGGTGGACCTCGGCTAAGGCGCGGGGCGGCGCGGGCTCGAACGCCCCGGCGCGGCGCGCGGCGGGTCGTTGACACCTCCGGCGCGGCTCTCCATCATGCGCCCTCCCGCTGCGGTCGCGCGCCGTCCGCCCACGCCCTCGAGTCCCCGCCATGCGCAAGAAGCCCGCAGACCTCCGCAGCCACCGCTGGTACGGCGCCAGGGACCTCCGCGCCTTCGGCCACCGCTCGCGCACCGCCCAGATGGGCTTCGACCGCTCCGACTACGCCGGCAAGCCGGTGATCGCCATCATCAACACCTGGAGCGACATCAACCCCTGCCACACGCACTTCAAGCAGCGTGTGGAAGAGGTGAAGCGCGGCGTCTGGCAGGCCGGCGGCTTCCCGGTCGAGATGCCGGCGATGAGCCTCTCGGAACCGTTCCAGAAGCCGACCACGATGCTGTACCGCAACTTCCTCGCGATGGAGACCGAGGAGCTGCTGCGCTCGTACCCGGCCGACGGCGCGGTGCTGATGGGCGGGTGCGACAAGACGACGCCGGCGCTGATCATGGGCGCCACGACCATGGGCCTGCCGGCGATCTTCCTGCCGGCCGGGCCGATGCTGCGCGGCGACTACCGCGGCCAGTTCCTCGGCTCGGGGTCCGACACCTGGAAGTACTGGGCGGAGCTGCGCGCGGGCAACATCACCGAGCGTGACTGGGAGGCGCTCGAGCAGGGCATCGCGCGCTCGCCCGGCCACTGCATGACGATGGGGACCGCCTCGACCATGACGAGCGCCGCGGAGGCCCTCGGGCTCACCCTCCCCGGGGCGGCCTCGATCCCGGCGGCCGACGCCCGCCACGCGGCGATGGCCACCCTGACGGGCAAGCGCATCGTCGACATGGTGTGGGAGGACCTCCGACCCTCGGCCGTCCTCACGGACGCCGCCTTCCACAACGCGGTCGTGACGGTGCTCGCGCTGGGGGGCTCGACCAACGCGATCGTCCACCTCCTCGCGATGGCGCGGCGCGCGGGCGTCGCGCTCGACCTCGACGCCTTCGACCGCCTCGCGCGCTCGACCCCGCTGATCGCCAACGTGCGGCCGTCGGGGAAGTACCTGATGGAGGACTTCTATTACGCGGGCGGTCTGCGCGGCCTGCTCGCGACGCTGGGCGGGCACCTTCGACCGGAGGCGCGGACCGCCAATGGACGCACCCTGGGCGAGAACCTCGAGGGTGCGCGCGTCTTCAACGAAGACGTGATCCGGCCCCTCTCGAATCCGCTCGTGGCCGCCGACAGCCTGGCGGTCCTGCGCGGCAACCTCGCCCCCGACGGCGCGGTGATCAAGCCGGCGGCGGCCGAGCCCCGGCTGCACCGGCACGCGGGGCGGGCGGTCGTCTTCGCCGACTACAACGACATGGCCGCGCGCATCGACGACCCGGCGCTGCCGGTGGACGAGACCTCGGTGATCGTCCTCAAGCACGCCGGCCCGCTCGGTGCCGGCATGCCCGAGTGGGGCCAGCTCCCGATCCCCAGGCAGCTCCTCGAGCGGGGCGTGCGCGACATGGTGCGCATCTCCGACGCGCGCATGAGCGGCACGAGCTACGGCGCGTGCGTGCTGCACGTCGCGCCCGAGTCGTTCATCGGCGGGCCGCTCGCCCTGGTGCGGGACGGGGACCTGATCGAGCTGGACGTGCCTGGCAGGAAGCTGACACTGAAGGTGGGCGACGAGGAGCTCGCCCGGCGCCGGGCGGCCTGGCGGGCGCCCGCGCCGCGCTACGCCCGGGGCTACGGCCAGATGTTCGCGCAGCACGTGACCCAGGCAAACGAGGGCTGCGACTTCGACTTTCTCGAGCGCGGCGCGCCCACCCCGGACCCCGAAATCCACTAGGCCGGCCTTGGGATCGGGGCCCCGGCCGGGCTATAGTTCGGCCGGTCCGCCCCGGGCGGGCGGCATCAAGGGAGGAAGGGCCCGTGCACGCCACGAGAATCCGCCAAAAGGACGGCATCTTCTATTTCGCCAGCTACCCCGCCAGGGACCTGCTGGCGAAGGTGCGCTTCATCAGCCGGTTCTACGGCGAGGGCGAGGAGATCGGGGCCGCCCGCATCGCGCACGACGACGACGTCGCCCAGTACATCGCCAAGATCGAGCGCACCGACAAGGCGTTCCAGCGCGCCCTGTCGCGCGCCAAGGTGAAGCAGCTGCGCAACTTCTACGAGACCGCGGTCACGCAGCCGCCGATCCCGGGGACGGTGCTGCTGTTCACCGCCGAGCGGCTCAACTTCCGCTCCGCCGGCGGCGACGACCACGGCAGCCTGTCCGAGCCGTCCTCGAAGTTCCTGATCATCGACGGCCAGCACCGGCTCGCCGCGCTGCACTTCTACCTCCAGGACCGGCCCGCCGACGCGGCGACGATCAACGTCCCGTGCATCATCTTCGACGGCCGCAGCGAGGACTTCGCGACCGAGATGTTCGTGATCATCAACTCGACGCCCACGCGCATCAACAAGAGCCACCTCGTGGACCTGTACGAGCGCGTCTCCTGGGCCGCGCCCGACCGCAAGTTCGCCGCGCGCCTGGTGGAGCGGCTGTACGTGGAGGCCGACAGCCCGCTGCGCTACCGCATCAACCGGCTGGGCGGCCGCAGCGCGCGCGACAAGTGGGTGCTGCAGGCGGAGCTCTTCAACGAGGTGCACCGCTGGGTGAAGCAGAACTGGCGCAAGATCCAGCTCGCGGGCGGCAGCGCGCGGGAGGTCCCGCGCTACTACGCGATCATCCGCGACTTCTTCAAGGCCGCCCACGCCGCGTTCACCGACGCCTCCTGGGGCAAGGACCAGTACATGGTCACCAAGCCGGTGACGATCAAGGCGCTGGTGCGCGTGTGCGCCGACCTCGCGCGCGAGGACGCCGAACCCGCCGACGGCCGCGTCGGGCGCTGGGAAGTGCGCCTCGCGCCGTGGGCCGACATGGTGCGGCAGTTCCGCGTGGACGGGTTCTACGAGCGCTTCCCGGCCAAGGGCGAGGTGGAGCGCGTCGCAAAGGTGCACCGCGAGCTCGCGAAGGCCGCCGGGATCGAGGTCGGCAAGAAGGACTGACCGGCGATGCGGGGCCGCGGCCTCGGCATCCTCTTCGCCGCCGGCGGCGGTCCGGCGCGGCCGCCTGCGGCGGCAAGTAGACTGCCGGCCTGTCCAGCGACTCTCCCGGAGCAGCCATGACCGCCGGTTTCCGCATCCTGCCCATGCCCGCGCGCCCGGCGCGCGAATTGGTCGCCGCCCTCGCCGGGATGGTGACGCCGCACCTCTCCGACAACATGAGCCGCCTGCAGGGCGCGGCGGCGGCGATCCGCCCCATGCACGGCGGCGGCGCGAAGCTCGCGGGGCCCGCGTTCACCGTGCGCGTCCCCGCCGGCGACAACCTGATGGTCCACAAGGCGATCGACCTCGCCGCCCCGGGCGACGTGATCGTGGTCGACGCCGCCGGGGTGCTCGAGCAGGCGATCATCGGCGACATCATGACCAGCCACGCCGCGCGGCGCGGCGTGGCGGGTTTCGTGATCGACGGGGCGATCCGCGACGCCGCGGAGATCGCCGCGCGGCCGTTCCCGGTGTACGCGCGCGGCGCGACGCACCGCGGCCCCTACAAGAACGGTCCGGGCGAGATCAACGTCCCGGTGTCCATCGGCGGCATGGTGGTGCGGCCGGGGGACATCGTCGTGGGCGACGCGGACGGCGTGGTCGCCGTCCCGCAGGCCGACGCGGAAGCGGTGCTCGCCGCCGCGCGCGAGCAGAAGAAGAAGGAGGACGCCTCGCTCGCCGCGATCGCCGCCGGCACGTTCGACCGCAAGTGGGTGGACGAGACGCTGCGGGCGAAGGGGTGCGCGTTCTGACGCCCTTCCCGCGCCGCCGCATGACGGCGCGCCGACACGCGCCGACCCGCCGGTAATCCTTGGCACGGCCCGGGCGGCCCCGGGTCGGCCTCGTGCCGTTGTTCCTCGTTGGCCGGCGGCCGCGCTCCGATGATGGGGGCGTCGCATCCAGCGGGGACTCGTCGTGCCGCTCCTCCTCGCGCTGAACGTTCTCGTCCAGGTCCTGTTCGTCGCCCATGCGTGCCGCTCGGGCGCGCCGCGCTACTGGGTGCTGGTGATCGTCGCGCTTCCGATCGTCGGCTGCCTCGCGTACGTGGCGCTGGAAGTCTTGCCCCGCGTTTGGGAAGCGCCCGCGGCGCGGCGCGCGGTGCGGCGCGTGGCCCGGGCGCTCGACCCGGACAGGGGCCTGCGCGCGAAGGTCGCCGAGCTCGAGCGCTGCGGCAGCATCGACAACCGGATGGCGCTCGCCGAGGAGTGCGTCGCGGCCGGGATGCCGGCCGACGCGGCGGCCCTCTACCGCAGCTGCCTCGCCGGCGCCTACGAGAACGATCCCCACCTGCGCCTCGGGCTCGCGCGCGCGCTCGTCGAGCAGGGCGACTGGACGCAGGCCGCAGAGGTGGTGCGCCGGCTGCGCGCCGACCACCCCTGCCACCGCGCGAACGAGGTCCGGCTGCTGCACGCGCGCGTGCTGGAAGGCGGCGGCGACAGCGCGGCGGCGCTGGAGGAGTACCGCGGGCTCGTGCCCGCCTTCGTGGGGCTGGAGGCGCGCTGCCGCTACGGGCTCGCGCTCGAGCGGCTCGGCCGCGCCGACGAGGCGCGCGCGCTGTTCGACGAGGCGGCGACGCAGGCGGCCCGCACTCCCTCGCCGGTGGAAACGGAGCTGCGCTGGGCCAGGCTCGCGCGCGAGCGCGCCGCCCGCTGACGGGTCAGGATTTTCCGGGCGTGAGGCTCTCGCGCGCCTTCTTCTGCGCCTCGAGCACTTCGAGCGAAAGCTTGTACGCGGCGTAGTACTTGAAGATGTTGCGCACGTAAGTGGTCGTCTCGATGCCCACCCTCTCGGCCGCGACGATCTCGACGTTGTTGAACCACTTGTCGGGGTTCAGGCCGCGCTTCTCCGCCTCCTGGCGCAGCTGGGCGATGCGTCCCGGCCCGGCGTTGTAGGCGGCGAACGCGAACAGCGACCGGTTCGCCTCGTCGAACTTCGCGTCGGGGAAGTAGCGGGTCATGAGCTGGTCCATGTACTTCGCGCCGGCGTGGATGTTCGGCTCGAGGATCTTGATGTCGCCCACCTTCAGCTCGGCGCCGGTCGCGGGCATGAGCTGCATGACGCCGACCGCGCCGACCGCGCTCTTGGCGTCCTGCCTGAGCTGCGACTCCTGGTAGCCCTGCGCCGCGAGCATGAGCGGGTCGAAGTGGTACTTCTCGCCGTACTTGCGGAACAGCGCGAGGGTCTGCTCGAAGCGCTTCCACTCGGCCGAAGCGGTCGGATCCTTGAGCTGCCTGATGCGGCCGTGGTACTCGCGCTTGCGCGCGACCTGGAGATTCTGCTTCTTGATGAAATCGGCGTAGAAGCCGTTCAGCAGCGCGTCGAGCTGCGGGCTCGCCTTGCGGATCGCCCAGCCGACCTGGCCGCCGGTGCGTACCGCCGCCTGCTCGTTCACCTTGATCTTCGGCAGGACCTGCGCCCAGATCTGCGCCTTCCAGTCGTCGACGACGA
>JAGVSZ010000092.1 GCA_019137045.1 Betaproteobacteria bacterium | reverse complement strand
CGCGCTGGTCGCGAGCGACCTCGGCCGCGCGCAGGCCACCGCGGCGCCGATCGCGGCGGGGCTGGGGCTCGCGATCGAGCCCGACCGGCGCCTGCGCGAGCGCTGCTACGGCGTGGCCGAGGGCCTGACCTGGGCCGAGATCGAAGCGCGTCACGCGGAGGCGTACCGGCGGCTCGTCGCGCGCGACCAGGACTACCGGGTCGCGGAGGGCGAGAGCGGGATCGAGTTCCGCGACCGCGTCTTCGCGGCCTTCGAGCGGCTCGCCGCGCTGCACGGCGATGCGCGCGTCGCGGTGGTGACGCACGGCGGGGTGCTCGGCATCGTGTACCGGCGCGCGCACGGGATCGCGCTCGAGATGCCGCGCACTTTCGCGGTGCCGAACGCGGCGCTCAGCCGGCTGCGCATCGAGGGGCGGAAGTGGACGGTCGAGGACTGGGCCGACGTCGCGCACCTGCCCGCCGCCGCGCTGGACGACGAGTAGCCGGAGCGGGGACAATCGCCGCGTGAACGCCCCGCCCGGATCGCTGCCCGTTTCGTACGCCGACGTCGCCGACGCGGCGCGGCGGCTCGCCGGCATCGCCCACCGCACGCCGGTGCTGACCTCGCGCACCGTGGACGAGCGCACCGGCGCGCAGGTGTTCTTCAAGTGCGAGAACTTCCAGCGCATGGGCGCGTTCAAGTTCCGCGGCGCATACAACGCGCTCGCGCAGCTCTCCCCGGAGGCGCGGCGGCGGGGGGTGCTCGCCTACTCCTCCGGCAACCACGCGCAGGCGGTCGCCCTCGCCGGCCGGCTGCTCGGCGTCCGCACGACGATCGTGATGCCGGAGGACGCGCCCGCGGTGAAGCTCGCGGCGACGCGCGGCTACGGCGGCGAGGTCGTCACCTACGACCGGCGCGCGGCCGCGCGCGAAGCGCTCGGCGCCGCGATCGCGCGCGAGCGCGGGCTGACGGTCATCCCGCCGTACGACCACCCGCACGTGGTGGCCGGCCAGGGCACGGCGGCGCAGGAGCTGTTCGACGAGGCGGGCGCGCTCGACTGGCTGTTCGTGTGCTGCGGGGGCGGAGGGCTCCTCTCCGGCTGCGCGATCGCGGCCGCGCAGCTCGCGCCGGGGTGCAAGGTGGTGGGCGTCGAGCCGGCGGCGGGCGACGACGCCACGCGGTCGTTTCGCACCCGGACCCTGCAGACGGTGCACAACCCCGACACGATCGCCGACGGCGCGCGCACCCCGTCGCTCGGGACGGTGACCTTTCCGCTGGTGCTCGCGTACGTGCACGACATGATGACCGTGTCCGACGCCGACCTGCTCGCGGCGATGCGCTACCTCTGGGAGCGCATGAAGATCGTCGTGGAGCCGACCGGCGCGCTCGCCGCGGCGGGGCTCCTCGCCGGCGCGCACGACACGCGCGGCAGGCGGATCGGGGTGGTGATCTCGGGCGGGAACGTCGACCTCGAGACGATCTGCGGGCTGATCACCTGAGGCCCGGGCGGGCGGGGCCGTTCAGACCCGCCGCCACACCTGCCAGCGCTCCCGCCCGGCGAAGATCGGGATCGAATCGTCGACCGCGGCGTCCGCGAGCGGCGCGAACGCGCCCCCGAGGAGGCTGCCGGGTTCGCCGCTGCGCAGTCCGAACGGCGGACCGCGCTCCTCCTCGCCGAAGAAGAAGAACCCGGCCAGGCGACCGCCCGGCCGCAGGAGCCCCGCGACGCGCGCCGCCCAGTCCGCCCAGAGCTTGCGCGGCAGCGCGCAGACGAAGGCGCGCTCGTAGACGAGGTCGAACGGGGCGCCGAGATCGTCGGCGAAGAAATCGGCCTGCCGCAGGACGCGCGCCCACTCGCCCAGCGCGGCGCGTGCCCGGGCGAGCGCCGCCTCGCTGAAGTCGATGGCGAGCACGTCGTGCCCGCGTTCAGCGAAGTCGCGCGCCTCGTACCCCGACCCGCAGCCGGGGATGAGCACCCGCAGGGGCGCGCGCTCGGCGGCGAGAAAGCGCGCGAGCGCGGCGGGCGTCCCGCCGGCGTCCCACGGCGTGAACGACTCGCGATAGCGCGCGTCCCAGAATGCGGCCGCGGCGGGGTCGAGGCGCGGTCCGCGCTTCAGCTTCGATTCGGCCTCTTCGCTCATGGTCCGGTGCGTTCGATACCCGTCTCGTGCGGTGCAGCATGATAGACTACGCGGCCTCCCTCATTGACGACGTGCGCCGCGCCATGTTCTCGAGCGAGCCTCTCGCGAAGTCCGACCCCGAGCTCTGGCGCGCGATGGCAGCGGAGATCGGGCGCCAGGAAGACCACATCGAGCTGATCGCCTCCGAGAACTACGCCAGCCCGGCGGTGCTCGCGGCGCAGGGCTCGGTCCTCACGAACAAGTACGCCGAGGGCTACCCGGGCAAGCGCTACTACGGCGGGTGCGAGTACGTCGACATCGTCGAGACGCTCGCGGTCGAGCGCGCGCAGAAGCTGTTCGGGTGCGAGTACGCCAACGTCCAGCCGCACTCGGGCTCGCAGGCGAACCACGCGATCTACGCGGCGGTGCTCAAGCCCGGCGAGGTCATGCTCGGCATGTCGCTCGCGCACGGCGGCCACATCACCCACGGCGCTCCGATCAACCTCTCGGGCAAGATCTACCAGGCGTTCTACTACGGCCTCGACGAGCACGAGGAGATCGACTACGAGCAGGTCGAGCACCTCGCGAAGGGACACAAGGCGAAGCTGATCGTCGCCGGGGCGTCGGCCTATTCGCTGCAGATCGACTGGAAGCGCTTCCGCAAGATCGCCGACGCGGTCGGCGCGTACCTCCTGGCGGACATCGCGCACTACGCCGGCCTGGTCGCGGCCGGCGTCTACCCGAGCCCGGTGGGGATCGCCGACTTCGTGACGACGACCACGCACAAGACGCTGCGCGGGCCGCGCGGCGGGATGCTGCTCGCGGCACGGGAGCACGCGAAGCGGCTGAACGCCGCGGTGTTCCCGACGCTGCAGGGCGGGCCGCTCATGCACGTCATCGCCGCGAAGGCGGTCGCGTTCCGGGAGGCCATGGGGCGCGATTTCAGGCGCTACCAGGAGCAGGTGATCGCGAACGCGCAGGTCATGTCGAAGGTGCTGGCCGAGCGCGGCGCGCGCATCGTCTCCGGCCGCACCGACTCGCACCTGTTCCTGGTCGACCTGCGCTCCAAGGGCATCACCGGCAAGGAGGCCGAGGACGTCCTCGAGCGCGCCCACATCACGCTCAACAAGAACGCGATCCCGAACGACCCGCAGAACCCGACCGTGACCAGCGGCATGCGCATCGGCACGCCGGCGATGACCACGCGCGGGTTCAAGGAGATCGAGGCCGAGCACGTGGCGAACCTGATCGGGGACGTGCTCGACGCGCCGCGCGACGAGGCGACCATCGCGCGCGTGCGCGACGAGGCGCGCGCCCTCTGCCAGCGCTTCCCGGTCTACCCGGACGCGCGCGCCGCGCCCGGCGTCGAGCGGGCGGCGTGAGGCGCGATGAAGTGCCCGTACTGCAAGTCCGAGCAGACCGCGGTCATCGACACGCGCGTCGCGGAGGACGGACAGACCATCCGGCGCCGGCGCGAGTGCGAGAGCTGCGACAAGCGCTTCACGACCTACGAGCGGGTCGAGCTCGCGATGCCGGTGGTGGTGAAGGCGAGCGGATTCCGCATCCCCTATGAGCGCGAGAAGATCCGCACCGGCTTCGCGCGCGCGCTGCACAAGCGCCCGGTGCCGACGCAGTACGTCGACGCGGCGATCGACCGCATCGAGCAGCGCGTCCTCGCGCGCGGGGAGCGCGAGATCAGCTCCCGCACCATCGGCGAGATGGTGATGCAGGAGCTGAAGAAGATGGACAGCGTCGCCTACATCCGCTTCGCCTCGGTCTACGAGGACTTCCAGCGCGTCGACGAGTTCCGCGAGAAGGTGCTCGAGCTCAAGCGTCCCGGGCGCAAGGCGCGGCCGCGGGCGCAGGGGAAGTAGCGGCGCGGGCTGCGCCCCATGTCGACCGCGTTCGGCCCGCAGGACGCCCGCTTCATGGCCCGCGCCCTGCAGCTCGCCGAGCGCGGCCTGTTCACCACCACCCCCAACCCGCGCGTCGGCTGCGTGATCGTGCGCGACGGCGCGATCGTCGGGGAGGGCTTCCACGAGCGCGCGGGGGAGGCGCACGCGGAGATCCACGCGCTGCGCGCGGCCGGCGCGCGCGCGGCGGGCGCGACGGTCTATCTCACGCTCGAACCGTGCAGCCACCATGGCCGCACGCCGCCGTGCGCCGACGCCCTGATCGCCGCCGGCGTGCGGCGGTTGGTCGCCGCGATGGGCGACCCGAACCCGCGCGTGGCGGGCGCAGGCTTCGCGCGGCTGCGCGCCGCCGGGATCGAGGTCGCGAGCGGCCTGCTGGAGGACGAGGCGCGCGAGCTGAACGTCGGCTTCGTCGCGCGCATGACGCGCGGGCGTCCCTGGGTGCGGCTCAAGGTCGCCGCGACGCTCGACGGCAAGACCGCGCTCGGCAACGGCCGCAGTCAGTGGATCACCGGCGAGGCGGCGCGCGCCGACGGGCACCGCTGGCGCGCGCGCGCGTGCGCGCTGCTGACCGGCATCGGCACGGTGAAGGACGACGACCCGCAGCTCACGGTGCGCGCGGTGGAGACCTCGCGCCAGCCGCTCAAGGTGCTGGTCGACTCGCGCCTCGAGGTCTCGCCGCAGGCGCGCCTGTTCGCCGCCGGGCGCACGCTCGTCGCCGCGGCGGTCGACGATCGCGACCGGATCGCGCGCCTGCGCGAGCGCGGGGCGGAGGTCGTCGTGCTGCCGGACGCGGCGGGCAAGGTCGATCTGAACGAGCTCGTGCGCGAGCTCGCGCGGCGCGCGCTGAACGAGATCCACGTCGAGGCCGGGTTCAAGCTGAACGGGTCGCTCGTCGCGGCGGGCGTCGTCGACGAGCTCCTGGCGTATCTCGCGCCGAGCCTGATCGGCGAGAGCGGGCGGGGGATGTTCAACCTGCCCGCGATCGGGGATCTGGCGGAGCGGCGTCGGCTCGTGGTACGCGCCGTCGAGCGGGTGGGCGAGGACCTGCGGATCGTGGCGCGCTTCGCGCCGGCAGCCTGAAGGGGAGAGGGATGTTCACCGGAATCGTCGCCGCCATCGGCCGCATCGAGCGGGCCGAGCCGCGGCCGCAGGGACTGCGCCTCGCGATCGACGCCGGCGCGCTGGACGTGAGCGACGTCGCGGTCGGCGACTCGATCGCGGTCAACGGCTGCTGTCTCACGGTGATCGCGCTCGCGGGCCGGCGCTTCGAGGTCGACGTGTCGCAGGAGACGATCGACTGCACCGTCGGCCTGGGCGCGCCGGGCGAAGTCAACCTCGAGAAATCGCTGCGCCTCGCCGACCGCCTCGGCGGTCACCTCGTGTCGGGCCACGTCGACGGCGTCGGCGAGGTGGTCGCCTTCGCGCCGGTGGGCGAGAGTCACCGCCTGGTGATCCGCGCGCCCGCCGACCTCGCCCGGTACGTCGCCCGCAAGGGCTCGATCGCGGTGCAGGGGGTGAGCCTGACGGTCAACCGGGTGGACGGCGCCGAGTTCGAGATCAACCTCATTCCGCACACGCTCGCGGTGACGACGCTGAAGCACCTGGCGCCGGGCGCGCGGGTGAACCTCGAGGCGGACCTCCTCGCGCGCTACGCCGAGCGCCTGCTGGGCGCAGGGAGCGAATGACCGCGGTGGTCGCGCCGCGCCGCTCGCCGGCCGAGCTCGAGGCGCGCCGCCGCAACCTTCCGCGCCCGTCCTTCCCGGAGGACCTTCCGATCGCGGCGCGGCGCGCCGAGATCGCGCGGGCCATCCGCGCCCACCCGGTCGTCATCGTCTGCGGCGAGACCGGCTCGGGCAAGACCACGCAGCTGCCGAAGATCTGCCTCGAGCTCGGCCGCGGGGTCGAAGGGCTGATCGGGCACACGCAGCCGCGGCGGATCGCCGCCCGCGCGACCGCCGCGCGCATCGCGCACGAGCTGAAGACCGAGCTCGGCCAGGCCGTCGGCTTCAAGATCCGCTTCACCGACCGCACCAGCCCGTCGAGCTACGTCAAGCTGATGACCGACGGCATCCTGCTCGCCGAGACGCAAGGCGATCCGGAGCTCCGCCAGTACGACACGCTGATCATCGACGAAGCCCACGAGCGCAGCCTCAACATCGATTTCCTGCTCGGCTACGTCCGCGCGCTGCTGCCGCGCCGCCCCGACCTCAAGCTGATCGTCACCTCGGCGACGATCGACGCGGAGCGGTTCGCAAGACACTTCGGCGGCGCGCCGGTGATCGAGGTGTCCGGCCGGCTCTTCCCGGTGGAGGTGCGCTATCGCCCGGTGCAGGAGAACGAGGACGGCGAGCTCGACGTGAACGAGGCGATCGTCGACGCGGTGGACGAGGCGGCGCGGCAGGGGCCCGGCGACGTGCTCGTCTTCCTGCCCGGCGAGCGCGAGATCCGCGAGGCGGCGGAGGCGCTGCGCAAGCACCACCCGCCGCAGACGGAGATCCTGCCGCTGTACGCGCGCCTCTCCGCCCAGGAGCAGGAGAGAGTCTTCAAGTCGCACGCGGGCCGGCGCATCGTCCTCGCGACGAACGTCGCGGAGACCTCGCTGACCGTGCCGGGCATCCGCTACGTCGTCGACCCGGGATTCGCACGCGTCAAGCGCTACAGCTACCGCAGCAAGGTCGAGCAGCTCCAGGTCGAGCGCATCTCGCAGGCGGCGGCGCAGCAGCGCGCGGGCCGCTGCGGACGGGTCGCGGCGGGCGTCTGCCTGCGGCTCTACGACGAGCAGGACTTCGCCAGGCGGCCCGCGTTCACCGACCCGGAGGTCCTGCGCGCGTCGCTGGCGGCGGTCATCCTGCGCATGAAGTCGCTCGGGCTGGGCGCGGTCGAAGCGTTCCCGTTCATCGACCCGCCCGCGCCCAAGGCGATCGCCGACGGCTACGCGCTGCTCCAGGAGCTGGGCGCGGTCGACGATGCGCGCGAGCTGACCGGGGTCGGGCGCAGCCTCGCGCGCCTGCCGGTCGACCCGCGCGTCGGCCGCATGGTGCTCGCCGCGCACGAGGAGGGCAGCCTCGCCGAGGTGCTCGTGATCGCGGCCGCGCTGTCGGTGCAGGATCCGCGCGAGCGGCCGCTCGAGCGCGCCCAGGCCGCCGACGCGGCGCAGAAGCCGTTCGCCGACGAGCGGTCGGACTTCCTCGGCTACCTCAAGCTGTGGAAGTTCTTCGAGGACGGCCTGCACCACGAGTCCAACCGCAAGCTGCACCAGGCCTGCCGCGAGCATTTCCTCTCGTTCAACCGGATGCGCGAGTGGCGCGACGTCCACGCGCAGCTCAAGGAGCTGACGACGGAGCTGGGATGGAAGGCAGGCGAGATGTCGCGCGCTGCTCGCCGGGCTGCTCGGCAACGTCGGCCTGAAGTCTGACGACGGCAGCTACCAGGGCGCACGCGGGATCAAGTACTGGACGCACCCCGGCTCCGCGCTCGCGAAGAAGGCGCCGCGCTGGGTCATCGCCGCCGAGCTGACCGAGACGACGCGGCTCTTCGCGCGCTGCGTCGCCGGCGTCGAGCCCGAATGGCTGGAGCGGATCGGCGCACATCTGCTGAAGCGTGCGCACGCCGATCCGCACTGGGAGCGCAAGCCCGCGCAGGTGGTCGCGCTCGAGCGCGGGACGCTCTACGGCCTGCCGGTGTACGTCAACCGCCGCATCCACTACGGGCCGCTCGACCCGGCCGAGGCGCGGCGCATCTTCATCCGCCAGGCGCTGGTCGAGGGCGACTGGGAGTCGCGCGCGCCGTTCTTCCAGCACAACCAGCGGCTGGTGCGCGAGATCGAGAAACTCGAGCACAAGTCGCGCCGCCCCGACGTGCTCGTCGACGACGAGCTGATCTTCGCGTTCTACGACAGCCTGGTTCCCGAGGGCATCCACAACGGCGCGGGCTTCGACGCCTGGCGCGCCGAGCTCGAGCGGACGGACCCGAAGCGCCTCTTCCTCAGGCGCGAAGACCTGATGCGCCACGAGGCGGCGGGGATCACGACCGAGCTCTTCCCGCCCGCGCTCGAGATGGCCGGCCGCACGTTCGCGCTCGAGTACCTCCACGACCCCTGCGGCGCGCGCGACGGCGTGACGATGACGGTGCCGCTCGTCGCGCTCAACCAGGTCAGCGCGGCGCGCTGCGAGTGGCTCGTTCCCGGCCTGCTCAAGGAGAAGGTCCAGCTGCTCGCGAAATCGCTGCCGCAGAAGCTCCGCCACCGGCTCGGACCGCTTCCCGAGTTCGGCGCCGGGTTCGCCGCCGCGGTCGCCCCGGGCGACACGCCGCTCGCCCAGGCGATCGCACGCTACGCGCGCGAGACCCTCGACCTGGTGGTCCCGGTAGACGGCTTCCGGCCGGAGACGGTGCCGGCGCACCTGTGGATGAACTTCCGCGTGGTCGACGAGCACGGCCGCCAGCTCGGGATGGGCCGCAACCTCGCGCAGCTGCGCGCCGAGCTGGGCAGGGAGGCGGGCGAGCAGTTCGCCGCCATCGCCGGCGCCGGCGCCGCGCAGGCGGGGCTCACCGACTGGTCGTTCGGCCCGCTCGAGGAGGTGATGGAGCTCGCGCGCGGTTCCCAGACGCTGATCGGCCACCCGGCGCTCGTCGATCGCGGCGACTCGGTCGACCTGGAGGTGTTCGACGCGCGCGACAAGGCGCAGGCGGCGCATCGGGCGGGGCTGCGGCGCCTCTTCATGCTGCGGCTGAAGGAGCAGGCGCGCTACATCGAGAAGAGCCTGCCCGGGCTGCAGGCGATGGTGCTGCAGTACGCCGGCCTCGGCGACGCGAACGCGCTGCGGGCGCAGCTCGTGGCCGCGGCGTTCGAGCGGGCGTGCATGGCCGATCCGCTGCCGTGCTCCGCGGAGGCGTTCGCGCGCCGCTGCGAGGAGGCGCGCCCCCGGCTCGCGCTCATCGCGCAGGAGCTCGCGCGGCTGGTCGGCGTCGTCCTCGCCGAGCACCAGGCGCTGCAGAAGAAGCTGCAGGCGGCGAAAGCGTTCCCGGAGGCGGTGCGGGACGTCGGGGCGCAGCTCGCGCGCCTCCTTCCGAAGGATTTCGTGCTGGCGACGCCGTGGGAGCGGCTGCAGCACTTTCCGCGCTATCTCAAGGCGGCCGGCCTGCGTCTCGAGAAGCTGCGCGCCGACCCGGCGCGCGACGCCCGGGCGCTTGCCGAACTCGCCCCGCTCGAGACGCAATGGCTGCGCGAGGACGCGCGGCAGCGCAAGGCCGGCGCCGCGGATCCGCAGCTCGAGCAGTTCCGCTGGCTGCTGGAGGAGCTGCGCGTGCAGCTCTTCGCGCAGGAGCTGCGGACGCCGGTCCCGGTGTCGGCGAAGCGCCTGCACAAGCTGTGGCAGACTCTCCGGCGCTGAGCGCGGCTCGCGCGCGCGGCGGTTCGCTCATGCGGTTCGGCGCCATCATCATCGGGGACGAGATCCTGCGCGGGAAGCGGCAGGACCGGCACTTCGCGAAGATGATCGAGCTGCTCGGCGCGCGCGGGCTGCGTCTCGACTGGGCCGAGTACGTCGGCGACGACCCCGAACGGATCACGGCGACGCTCGCGCGCACGTTCGCGGCGCCGGACGCGGTGTTCTCGTTCGGCGGCATCGGCGCGACGCCGGACGATCACACGCGCCAGTGCGCGGCGGCGGCGCTGGGCGTCGCGCTCGTCCTGCATGCGGAGGGCGAGCGGCTGGTGCGCGCGCGCTTCGGCGCGGAGACCACGCCGCTGCGGCTGAAGATGGTGGAGTTTCCCGCCGGCGCGGCGATCATCCCCAACGCGTACAACCAGATCCCCGGATTCTCGGTGCGCGAGCACCACTTCCTGCCGGGGTTCCCGGTGATGGCGTGGCCGATGGTCGAGAGCGTCCTCGACACGCGCTACGCGCACCTGCACCACCGCACGCCCGAGGCGGAGGCCGCGATCATCGTCTTCGGCTCCGCCGAGAGCACCCTCACGCCGCTGATGGTCGCGGTGGAGGCGCAGTACCGCCAGCTCAAGGTCTTCAGCCTGCCGCACGCGGGCGAGGACGGCGCGCGCCGCCACATCGAGCTCGGCGTGCGCGGCGACCCGGCCGAAGTGGCCGCGGCGATCGAGGTGCTCAAGCGCGGGGTGGTCGCGGCGGGCGCGACCTTCGAGCCGTCCCCGGGCTGAGGGCGAAAAAAAGCCCCCGGGGGACCGGGGGCTTGCGAGGCAGAGAGGAGAGTTGGAAGCCGGATCAGGCGGCCTTCTTCTTGCCGACGGCGGTCACGGCGGCGGCCATGTTGGCCTCGGCGATCTCGGTGGCCTGCTTGGCGACCTTGGTAAAGCTGTCGTACGCCGAGTTGGCGGCCGCGAGCGCGGACTTCACCGCGGCGACGGCGACGTCCGAGCCGGCCGGCGCGTTCTTCGCGAACTTGTCGAGGAAGCCGACGACGGTCTTGTTGTACTCGCCCGCCTGCGACTCGAGCAGACGGGTGGCTTCGGCCTGCTGCTGCGTCGCGAGCTCGTACACGCTGCGCGAGTAGGCGATGGCGCGGTCGAGGCTCGGCTGCGCGGCCGCGACGTTCAGGTTGACGACTTCCTGGACGTCCTTGGCGTTGAGCAGGGCGCGGGTGTGGTTCATGCCGTCTTCGAACGCGGTCTTGGTGGCGTTGAAGTTCAGCGCGGCGAACTTCTCGTACACGGCGAACTGGCTGTTCGCGAGGGCGAGCATGACTTCGACGCCGGCCTTGCCGTTGGCGACGATCTGTTCGGGGGTCACGTACATTTGGGGCTCCGTTGGCGAGAGTTGAGCGGTCACTGAATCCTGTGTTCGGTTGCGGTCTTGCTGCACCGCACAACCCGCATTGTACGGGTCGGCGCAGCCAAGTCAAGAAATTTTTGTGCTTTGCACAATCGGCTTGCGAAGCGCTGAGAATATACAATTAAAACAGTAAGTTAGCGTCAAGAAAAGCGATGGACGAGAGCGTTTCCGCCGGCCCGTCAGCGGGCGCGGACGGGGTCTGGATGCGGTCGATGCCCGGCGTCTTCGTCTTCCTGTGGAGCACGGGCTTCATCGGCGCCAAGTACGGGCTGCCGTACGCGCAGCCGATCACTTTCCTGCTGCTTCGGTTCGGACTCGTGCTCGCGCTGATGGTTCCGATCGCGCTCCTGCTGCGCGCGCCCTGGCCCGCGACGCCGGCGCAGACCGCGCACATCGCCGCGACCGGCGTGCTCCTGCACGGCGGCTACCTCGGGGGCGTCTTCACCGCCATCCACGCCGGGATGTCCGCGGGGCTCGCCGCGCTGATCGTCGGGCTGCAGCCGATCCTGACCGCGGTGCTGGCCACCGGCGTGCTGCGCGAGCGCGTCTCCGGCCGGCAGTGGCTCGGCCTCGCGCTCGGGTTCGGCGGCGTCGCGCTGGTCGCGGCGGAGCGCTCGACGCTCGCCGGGCTGACCGCGCTCGGCGCGACCACGATCCTGATCGCGCTCGCGTCCATCACCGCGGGCACGCTCTACCAGAAGCGCTTCTGCGGCGCCTTCGATCTGCGCGCCGGCGCGGTGATCCAGTTCGTCGCCGCCGCCGCGGTGCTGGCGCCGTTCGCGGCCCTCTTCGAGCACGAACCGGTGCGCTGGACCGGCGAGTTCGTCTTCGCGCTCGCCTGGCTCGTCCTGGTGCTGTCGATCGGCGCGATCTCGCTGCTGACGCTGCTCATCCGGCGCGGCGCCGCGACCAAGGTGGCGAGCCTCTTCTACCTCGTGCCGCCGCTGACCGCAGTGATCGCGTACGCGATGTTCGACGAGCGACTCGGCGCGCCGGGCGTGGCCGGATTCGCGCTCGCAATGCTGGGGGTGGCGCTCGTCGTGCGTTCGTAGCGGGCTAGAATCGGCCGCGCTGCGTCCCCGCGCGACCGACCCCCGCCCGCCCCATGATCGAGTTCCTCGCCCAGACCAAGCGCACGCGGCTGCACGATCCGCGCGCGGGCTTCGCGCTCGCCGAGATCGAGAGCGAGGTGCGCCGCGACCCGCTCACCGGCGACTCGGCGCGGATCTGCCACTTCGCGCTGCGCGCGCCGCCGGCCCCGGATCTCGCGGCGATCGAGGCGCTCAGCCGGCCGGGTTGCCCGTTCTGCCCCGAGCGGCTCGACGCGCTCACGCCGCGCTTCCCGGAGGAGCTGGTGCCCGGCGGCCGCCTGCGGCGCGGCGAGGCGACGCTCGTCCCCAACCTCTTTCCCTACGACGACTATTCCGCGATCGCGGTGCTGTGCCGGGAGCACGTGCAGGCGATGGACGCGATGCCCGCGCGACTGATCGCCGACGGGCTCGCGGTGGCGCGCGAGTTCATCGGGCTCACCGCCGGGCGGATCGACGGGGGCGCGGCGTACGGGATCGCCACCTGGAACTTCATGCCCGCCTCGGGCGGCTCGCAGGTGCACCCGCACATGCAGGTGATCACGACCGCGACGCCCGGGAACGCCCTTGCGCGCCAGCACGCCGCCGCGGAGGCGTTTCGCCGCCGCACCGGCCGCGTTTACGCGGACGCCCTGATCGCGGCGGAGCGCGCTGGACCGCGCTGGATCGGGGAGCGGGGCCGGGTCGCCTGGCTCGCGCCGTTCGCGCCCGCCGGCGTCCTCGGCGACGCGCTGGCGGTGGTGCGCGACCGCGCCACGCTGCTCGACCTCGACGACGCGGACATCGCCGACTTCGCGGCGAGCCTCGTGCGCGTGCTCGCGGCGTTCGCCGCGCGCGGGCTCTGGAGCTTCAACCTCTGCCTGCTGCCCGACGCGTTCGGCGCCGCGCCGCGCCGGCACTGGCTCACCGCGCGGCTGCTGCCGCGCTTCCACCTGAATCCGCAGCTGCACGTCTCCGACGCATCGCACATGCAGCTGCTGCTCGACGAGCGCTTCGCGATGCTCGCGCCCGAGGAGGTCGCAGCCGACCTGCGCGCGCGCTTCGGCGCGCCATGAAGCCGGACGCCTCCCAGACCTTCCCGCCGCACCTGATCGGCGTGCTGGTCGCGCTCACGCTCGCGTGGGGCTTCAACTGGCCGATGATCAAGCTCTCGCTCGCCGGCATGGCGCCGATGCACTTCCGCACCTGGTGCCTCGCGGCCGGCGCGGCGATCCTGTTCGCGCTGGCGGCCTGGCGCGGGCTCCCGTGGCGCGTGCCGCGCGCGGAGCTGCGCCGGCTCACCATCGTCTCGTTCGTGAACATCACCGTCTGGAACGTCCTCTCGGTCCACGGCGTCGCCCTGATGGCGTCCGGGCGGGCGTCGATCCTCGGCTACACGATGCCGATCTGGAGCGTCCTGCTCGGCACCTGGGTGCTCGGCGAGCCCTTCACCCGCCGGCGCGCGCTCGGGGTCGCGCTCGGCATGGCCGGCATGCTGCTGCTCCTCGGGGCGGAGTTCCGCGCGGTGGAGCGCGCGCCCACCGGCGCCCTGCTCATGATCGGCGCCGCGATCGGGTGGGCGATCGCGATCGTGCTCATCCGCAAGTGGCCGACCGCGCTGCCGACCACGAGCTACGCCGCCTGGCAGATGGTCATCGGCGGGGCGCCGATCCTCGCGTACGCAGTGTTCGTGGAGGAGGGGAGCTTCGACCTGCGCGCGCTGCCGCCCGGGCCGCTGATCGGCGTGCTCTACAACATGTTCGTCGCCTTCGGGTTCTGCTACTGGGCGTTCACCAAGATCGCGCAGAGCGCGCCCGCGGGCGTGTCGGGGCTCTCGTCGCTCATGGTCCCGGTGGTCGGCGTGTTCAGCGGCGCGCTCGTGCTCGGCGAGACGCCGCGCTGGAGCGACTACGCCGCGCTCGTGCTGGTGGTCGGCTCCCTCGTGACGGTCCTCGTTCCGGGGCGGCGGCGGGCCCCGCCGCTCGCCGCGCGGGAGGAGCGCGCGGCCGGGCCGGGATGATCGCGCCGGCGTGGACGTGATCGCCTGGCTCGTCCTCGTCGCGGCGCTGGCGCTCGGCGTGCCGGGCGCGCTGTACCTCGCGCAGGACGGCATGCTGTTCCAGCCG
>JAGVSZ010000470.1 GCA_019137045.1 Betaproteobacteria bacterium | reverse complement strand
GACACCGCGATCGATCCCTACGCGGCCGACAGTCCCGGCGAGTTCTTCGCGGTGCTCTCGGAAGTGTTCTTCGCCTCGCCCGCGACGCTCGAGCGCGAGTATCCGGACGTCTACCGGCAGTTCGCCGCGTTCTACCGGCAGGACCCCGCCGCGCGCGCCGCGGCCGCCGGGCGCTCGCGCCCGCTCACCTGAGCCCGTCGGCGAGATCCCAGCCGGTCAACCGCTCGAGCTCGCGGATCTCGGGCGCGTAGGCGGCGACGAGCGCCGCGCGGTCGGCCGGGTCGATCGGTCGCTCGTACTCGCCGGCGAACGCGTTGACGTCCTCGGGGAGCGTCATGGGCGGCAGGCCGAGGAAGCCGAGGACCCGCGCGACGATCCCCTCGGGGTCCTCGCGCAGCCACTCGCTGCGCAGGAGCAGCGCCTGCTCGCGCGGGAACAGCGACCACAGCCGCGCGATCTGCTGCGCGTAGAGCCCGCGCGAGAAGTACGAGTACCGCTGCGCCTGCCTGCGCCGCGTCGCCGCGCGGAGGCGCGCGTCCTCGGCGGCGAGCGCCTCGCGGAAGTCGAGCTTCTCGGCGCCCCGGCTGCGCGCCATGTTCCAGTGCGAGTAGGCGCGCGAGACCGGGTCGCGCAGGAGCACGATCCACTTCATCGCCGGGTTGTAGTCGCGGATGCGGGCCGGGGCGGTCGGCCACCAGAGGTACGACGGCGTCGGGTCGCCCCACAGCCGCGGGTCGGCGGGATCGCCGAAGCGCGCGTGGTAGGCCGCGAGGTCCGCGGGACCGTGCGCGTAGTGCTCGTCGTTGTCGAACCAGTGCACCTCCTTGCCTTCCGGGAACGCGACGCCCGGGTGGCGCGTGAGGATCGACCACAGCAGCGTCGTCCCGCCCTTCTGGACGCCGCCGATCACGAAGTCGACGAGGTGCGCGGCGCCGGAGGCGGCACCGCTCATCGCGCGGCCTTCCGGCACGCCGAGGCGAGCTCGGCCGGGGCCGCCCGGTTCGCGGCGCGGCGGCCGGCGCGTTGCGTCCGCCTGCCGACGCTCATGCCGTCCCGCCCGGCGCCCTCGCGGGCACCGGATGCAGCACGTCGAGCGCGACCGTGCCGCCGGTGGGCTGCACCAGCCGGACGTGGCGGCGCTCGAGCTCGCGCGCGTGCCGCGCGCCGCAGCTGTGCGCGATCATGTCGATCTCCCTGTTCATGTTCGTCGCGTAGCCCGCCACCCGCAGGTACTTCTCCTCGACGACGAGCCCGCGCTGCAGCCGCGGATTGTGCGTCGTGACGCCGGTTGGGCAGGTGTTCGTGTGGCAGCGCAGCGCCTGGATGCAGCCGAGCGCGAACATGAACCCCCGCGCGGTGTTGACGAAGTCGGCGCCGCAGCACAGCGCCCACGCGGCGCGCGCGGACGTGACGAGCTTGCCCGACGCGACGAGGCGGATGCGCGGCTTGAGTCCGGCGGCGACGAGCGCGTCGGCGACGCGCGGCAGCGCCTCGTCGATCGAGAGGCCGACGTGGTCGGCCAGCGCCTGCGGCGCCGCGCCGCTGCCGCCCTCGCCGCCGTCGACGACGAAGAAGTCCGGCGCGAACTCGAGCCCGCGGGCGAGCACGCGCTCGCGCCTGCGGCGCCGCGCCGCTGCCGCCCTCGCCGCCGTCGACGACGAAGAAGTCCGGCGCGAACTCGAGCCCGCGGGCGAGCACGCGCTCGGCCAGCTCGTTGGCGAAGTAGCGCCCGCCGATCGCCGTCTTGATGCCGACCGGCTTGCCGGTGAGGTCGCGCAGCCACGCGATCCGGTCGAGCAGCGCGTCCATCGTCCCGATGTCTGGATGGCGGTTGGGCGAGATCGAGTCCTGCCCGGGCGGGATCCCGCGGATCTGCGCGATCAGGTCGGTCACCTTCGCGGCGGGGAGCACGCCCCCCTTGCCGGGCTTCGCGCCCTGCGAGAGCTTGATCTCGAACGCCCGCACGGTCTCGTGCGCGGCGATCTCGCGGATCTTCGCGAGGTCGTATTCGCCGTGCGCGTCGCGCACCCCGTAACGGGCGGTGCCGATCTGCATGAT
>JAGVSZ010000307.1 GCA_019137045.1 Betaproteobacteria bacterium | reverse complement strand
GCGCGGTCGACGCCGCGCTCGTGGCGCTCGACGGCACGCCGACCAAGGCGCGGCTCGGCGGCAACGCGACCATCGCGTGCTCGCTCGCCGTGCTGCACGCGGCCGCGGCGGCCGCGGGCGAGCCGCTGTGGCGCTACCTCGCCGCCGGCGCGCCGGTCGCGCTGCCGCTCCCCGAGATCCAGATCTTCGGCGGCGGCGCCCACGCCGGGCGGCGCGTGGACATCCAGGACTTCATGGTCATGCCGCTCGGCGCGGCGAGCTTCGACGAGGCGCTCGCGCTGAGCGCCGAGGTCTATCGCGCCGCGGGCGCGCTCATGCGCGACGCGGGCAAGCTGGCCGGAGTGGCCGACGAGGGCGGGTGGTGGCCGGCGTTCGACACCAACGAGGAGGCGCTCGACTGGCTCGTGCGCGCGATCGAGGGCGCGGGCTTCGCGCCCGGGACCGAGGTCGCGATCTCGCTCGACGTCGCCGCCTCGGAGTTCGGCCGCGGGGGACGCTACCGGCTCGGCCTGGAGCGCCGCGACCTCGACTCGGACGGGATGATCGAGCTCCTGCTCGGGTGGATCGCGCGCTACCCGATCGTCTCCGTCGAGGACCCGCTCGCCGAGGACGACGGCGAGGCGATGGCGCGCTTCACCCGCGCGGTCGCGGGGCGCGTCCAGGTGATCGGGGACGACTACCTGGTGACGAACGCGGCCCGCGTCGCCGCCGCCGCCGCCGCCGGGGCGTGCAACGCGGCGCTCATCAAGCCGAACCAGGCCGGCACGGTGTCCGAGACGCGGGCGGCGCTCGCGGCGGCGCGCCGCGCCGGCTGGGCGACGATCGTGTCCGCGCGCTCCGGGGAGACCGAGGACGTCTCGATCGCGCACCTCGCGGTCGGCTGGAACGCCGGGCAGCTCAAGGTCGGCTCCTTCGCGCGCTCCGAGCGCATGGCGAAGTGGAACGAGTGCCTGCGCATCGAGGAGGCGCTCGGCCCGGGGGCGCGGTTCGCCGGGCGCGGCGCGCTGAGGACGGGCCACCTCGATCGCCCTTGATCGCCGTCAATGGCGCGACCGCGCCGCGCCACCTACCCTACGCGCCGAAACGCAATCCGCCAGGAGCCCGCCATGCCTTCCGACATCGAGATCGCCCAGGCCGCGAAGATGCGGCGCATCGCCACGGTGGCGCAGGAGAAGCTCGGCATCCCCGACGAGTCCCTGGAGCCCTACGGCCACTACAAGGCGAAGCTCTCGCTCGAGTACCTCGCCTCGCTCCAGGGCCGGCCCGACGGCAAGCTGATCCTCGTCACCGCGATCAGCCCGACGCCCGCGGGCGAGGGCAAGACCACGACCACGGTCGGCCTCGGGGATGCGCTCAACTACATCGGCAAGAAGGCGGTGATCTGCGTGCGCGAGCCCTCGCTCGGCCCGGTGTTCGGGATGAAGGGGGGCGCGGCCGGCGGCGGACATGCCCAGGTGGTGCCGATGGAGGACATCAACCTGCACTTCACCGGGGACTTCGGCGCGATCCAGCTCGCGAACAACCTGCTCGCGGCCATGATCGACAACCACATCCACCACGGCAACGAGCTCGGGATCGACGTGCGGCGGATCACCTGGAAACGGGTGCTGGACATGAACGACCGCGCGCTGCGCGAGGTGACGGCCGCGCTCGGCGGGCCGGCGAACGGCTTCCCGCGCCAGGACGGCTTCGACATCGTGGTCGCCTCCGAGGTGATGGCGATCTTCTGCCTCGCGACCTCGCTCGAGGACCTGAAGACGCGGCTCGGCAACATCGTCGTCGGCTACACCCGCGAGCAGAAGCCGGTGACCGCGCGCGACCTGCAGGCGCACGGGGCGATGACGGTGCTGCTCAAGGACGCGCTCAAGCCCAACCTGGTGCAGACGCTGGAGAACAACCCGGCGTTCATCCACGGCGGTCCGTTCGCGAACATCGCGCACGGCTGCAACTCGGTGATCGCGACCAAGGCGGCGCTCAAGCTCGCCGACTACGTGGTCACCGAGGCGGGGTTCGGCGCCGACCTCGGCGCGGAGAAGTTCGTCGACATCAAGTGCCGCAAGAGCGGGCTGCGGCCGAGCGCGACGGTGATCGTCGCGACGGTGCGCGCGCTGAAGTACCACGGCGGCCAGGACCTGAAGACGCTCACCCAGGAGAACCTCGACGCGCTGCACAAGGGGCTGGTCAACCTCGAGCGCCACGTCGAGAACGTGCACAAGCACTACGGCCTGCCGTGCGTGGTGTCGATCAACCGCTTCAGCTCCGACACCGCGGCGGAAGTCGAGATGATCCGCGCGCGGATGAGCGCGATGGGGGTGCCGGTGGTGCTCGCGACCCACTGGGGCGACGGCGGCAAGGGGGCGGCCGAGCTCGCGCGGGTGGTGGTCGACCTGTGCGCGCGGCCCTCGGCGATGCAGTTCGTCTACGACGACGCCGACACGCTCTGGGACAAGATCGGCAAGGTGGCGCGCAAGATCTACCGCGCCGCGGAAGTGACCGCGGACGCCAAGGTGCGCGCGCAGATCAGGAAGCTCCAGGAGGACGGCTACGGCCACTACCCGATCTGCGTGGCGAAGACGCAGTACTCGTTCTCCACCGATCCGCAGCTGCGCGCGGCGCCCGAGAACCACGTGGTGAACGTGCGCGAGGTGCGGCTCGCCGCCGGGGCCGAGTTCGTGGTGATGATCTGCGGCGACATCATGACCATGCCGGGGCTGCCGAAGGTGCCCTCGGCGGTGAAGATCGACGTCGTCGACGGCAAGGTGGTCGGGCTGTTCTGAGCGCGCGATCGCCGGGCGTCGGTCCGGCGCGCGACTCGCGCTACAATCCCGCGCTCGCGAACGTCGGGCGGGGCGGACGGAGGCGCCGGTAGTGGAAGAAGTGCTGTCGCAGGCTTTCTGGGTCGGCCTCGCCAAGATCATCGGCGTCAACATCATCCTTTCGGGCGACAACGCGGTGGTCATCGCGCTCGCCGCCCGCTCGCTGCCAGCGAAGCAGCAGAAGCAGGCGATCCTGTGGGGCTCGGGCGCCGCGATCGTGATGCGGATCCTGCTCACGATCTTCGCCGTCGCGCTGCTCACGCTGCCCTGGCTCAAGCTGATCGGCGCGGTGCTGCTGCTCTGGATCGGCGTCAAGCTCCTGCTGCCCGAGGAGGGCGGCGAGGACATCGACGCGAGCGACAACCTCATGAAGGCGATCAAGACGATCCTGATCGCCGACCTCGTGATGAGCCTGGACAACGTCATCGCGGTTGCGGCGGCGGCCGGCGGCAGCCTGCTCTTGCTCGTGCTGGGGCTCGCGATCTCGATCCCGCTCGTGATCTTCGGCTCCACGCTCCTGCTCAAGCTGATGGAGCGCTGGCCGATCATCATCACGGTCGGCGCGGCCCTGCTCGGATTCGTGGCCGGCGAAATGGCGATCACCGACCCGGCCATCGGCGGATGGGTCAAGGCGACCTTCGAGCACGTCGACGGCAGGCCGCGGCTCTACGGCGTGAGCCTCGAGGTCCTGTGCGGGCTCGTCGGCGCGGCATTCGTGGTCGCCCTGGGAACCTGGCTCGCCCGGCGGGCGCCCGCCGAGGCGGTGCGCGAGGTGCAGCCGGCGGAGTCCCCCCCGCGCGTCGAGCGGCGGCCCGGCGGCTGAGCCGTTCGCTGTCGCGCATTATTGATCGGAGTCAATCGCGTCGGGGCGGGTCTTTGGCCAGAATCCGGCTTGCGACACCGCATCGAACGATCACCGCCGCCGCAGGTTGCGGCAATCAGAGCGGAGCGGCGACAGCCGGGTCGGACACCTTGATCGGAGGAGCACCATGAAGCTTTCGAGCGCAGTGAGACTCGCCGCGGTCGCCGCCGCGTGCGCGATTTCCCCCGTGCACGCGCAGTCCGGCGGGTGGGAGCCGACCAAGTCGGTCGAGTTCATCGTTCCCGCCGGCACCGGCGGCGGCGCCGACCAGATGGCGCGGCTGAGCCAGGCGATCATCCAGAAGCACAACCTGATGAAGCAGCCGCTGGTGGTCGTCAACAAGCCCGGCGGCGCCGGCGCGGAGGGCTTCCTCTACGTGAAGGACGCGAAGGGCGACCCGCACAAGATCATCATCACGCTGTCGAACCTGTTCACCACGCCGCTCGCGACCGGGGTCCCGTTCAACTGGCGCGATCTCACGCCGGTGGCCATGCTCGCCCTCGACCAGTTCGTCCTGTGGGTGAACGCCGAGTCGCCCTACAAGAACGCGAAGGAGTACGTCGCCGCGGCCAAGAGCGCCGGCGCCGGCAAGTTCAAGATGGGCGGCACCGGCTCCAAGCAGGAAGACCAGATCATCACCGTCGCGCTCGAGCGGCAGTCCGGCGCCAAGTTCACCTACATCCCGTTCAAGGGCGGCGGCGACGTGGCGGTGCAGCTCGTCGGCAAGCACGTCGATTCGAGCGTCAACAACCCGATCGAGGCGGTTGCGCAGTGGCGCGCGGGCAAGCTGCGGCCGCTCTGCGTCTTCGACGAGAAGCGGCTGATCTACAAGGAGAAGGTCACCGACAAGATGGCCTGGAGCGACATTCCCACCTGCAAGGAGGCGGGGGTGGACATGGACTACCTGATGCTGCGCGGCATCTTCATGCCGGGCGGCGTCACCGACGCGCAGCGCGACTACTACGTGGAGCTCTTCAAGAAGGTGCGCGCCACGCCCGAGTGGAAGGAGTTCATGGCGCGCGGCGCGTTCAACCAGACGACGATGACCGGCAACGAGTATCGCGACTGGGTGGCGAAGACCGAGCAGCGCCACCGCGAGCTGATGAAGGAAGCGGGGTTCCTCGCCAAGTAGCGCGGCCCGGCCGGCGGGCGCGCGCGTCCGCCGCGCCCGCCTGCGCCGTCCTGCGCCGCCCGGTGGGGCTCGACCATGCACGACGACCACGACCGCCCCGCCGCCTCCACGCGCACCGTAGAGCTCGTCGTCGCGGCGCTCATCTTCGCGTTCGGCGCGACGGTCATCTGGGACAGCGTGCGCCTCGGCGCGCGCTGGGGGGCCGACGGGCCGCAGGCGGGGTACTTCCCGTTCTACGTCGGGCTGCTCATCTGCCTGTCGACCGGCGTCGTCTTCTTCCGCGCACTGACGAGCAGGGCGCAGAGCAGCAAGCCGTTCGTCGGGCGCGCGGCGCTCGCCCAGGTGATGAAGATGCTGGTGCCCTCGATCGGGTACGCGGTCCTGATCAAGCTGGTGGGGATCTACGTCGCCTCGACGCTGTTCATCGCCTTCTTCATGCGCTGGCTGGGCAAGAGCCCGTGGGCCAAGACCGCGGCGGTCGCGCTCGGCGTGAGCGTCGTCTTCTTCCTGCTGTTCGAGATCTGGTTCAAGGTGCCCCTACCGAAGGGGCCGCTGGAAGGGTGGCTGGGGCTGGACTGACTGCCGTGGCCTGACGCGGACCGCGTTCCGGCGACGACTTCAAGGGGGGCGCGTTGGCGGAGATCACCTCGTTGCTGCACGGGTTCGGCGTCGCGCTGTCGCCGTTCAACGTGATGCTGATGTTCGTCGGGGTCGTTCTCGGCGTCATCATCGGCGTGCTGCCCGGCCTCGGCGGCGCGAACGGCGTCGCGATCCTGCTGCCGCTCACCTTCACGATGCCGCCGACCTCGGCGATCATCATGCTCTCGTGCATCTACTGGGGCGCGCTGTTCGGGGGGGCGATCACGTCCATCCTGTTCAACATCCCGGGCGAGCCGTGGTCGGTCGCCACCACCTTCGACGGGTATCCGCTGGCGCAGAAAGGCCGCGCCGGCAACGCGCTCGCCGCGGCGTTCACCTCGTCGTTCGTCGGGGCGCTGGTGGCGGTGATCCTGATCACGTTCCTCTCGCCGGTGGTGGCCGGCTTCGCGCTCAGGTTCGGCCCGCCCGAGTTCTTCTCGGTCTACCTGCTCACGTTCTGCGCGTTCGTCGGGATGAGCAAGGGCCAGGCGCTCAAGACCATCACCTCGATGATGATCGGCTTCGCGCTCGCCGCGGTCGGTCTGGACACCGTGACCGGGCAGCTGCGCCTCACGTTCGGGTTCACCGAGCTGCTCAAGGGCTTCGACTTCCTGATCGCGGTGATCGGCCTGTTCGGCATCGGCGAGATCCTGCTCACGCTCGAGGAAGGGCTCGCGTTCAAGGGCGCGCGGGCGAAGATCAACGTCAAGGTGGTGCTGGAGACCTGGCGCGAGCTGCCGCGCTACTGGATGACCAGCCTGCGCAGCTCGGCGGTCGGCTGCTTCATGGGGATCGTCCCCGGCGGCGCGACGCCGGCGTCGTTCATGAGCTACGGGGTCGCCAAGCGCTTCTCGCGCGAGGGCGAGAAGTTCGGCACCGGGCAGGTCGAGGGAGTGGTCGCACCGGAGACCGCGGCGCACGCGGCCGGCACCTCGGCGCTGCTGCCGATGCTGACGCTCGGCGTCCCGGGCTCGCCGACCGCCGCGGTGCTGCTCGGCGGGCTGCTGATCTGGGGCCTGCAGCCCGGGCCGCTGCTGTTCCAGGAGCAGACCGAGTTCGTCTGGGGCCTGATCGCGAGCATGTACCTCGGCAACATCGCGGGGCTGATCGTCGTGCTCACCTGCGTGCCGCTGTTCGCCGCGATCCTGCGCATCCCGTTCGCGATCATCGCGCCGGTGATCATCGTCATCTGCGCCATCGGCGCGTACACGGTGCACACGTCGATGTTCGACGTCTACCTGATGCTCGTCTTCGGCGTCGCCGGTTACGTGATGCGCAAGCTCGACTACCCGCTCGCGCCGCTGGTGCTGGCGCTGGTGCTCGGCGACCGGGCCGAGGACTCGTTCCGCCAGTCGATGCTGCTCTCGCAGGGCGACCTGTCGGTGTTCTTCTCCAACGCGCTGGTCGGAGGACTGACCGGGTTCGCCCTGGTCCTGCTGTTCTGGCCCGTGCTCGCCGCGGGCCTGCGCAAGATCCGCGGCGGCTGAGACGCCGGAGGCGCCCATGCCCGTGATCGCAATGACGATGGAAGTCGGCACCCGCGGCTCCGAGGTCGCGGCGGGGCTCGCGCAGGCGCTCGGCATCGCCTCGGTGGGGCACGAGCTCGCCGAGCGCGTCGCCGACAAGATGCGGGTGAAGAAGAGCCTGCTGCAGCGCCTGCGCGAGGGCAAGGCGTCGATGCTCGAGCGCATGTCGACCTCGCAGGCCGAGATCGCCGTGTTCACCGCGGAGGAGGTGTACGAGGTCGCGCTCGCGGGCAACGTCCTGGTGCGCGGCTGGGGCTCGACGCTGCTGCTGCGCCCGGTGGCGCACGTCCCGTGCGTGCGCGTGTGCGCGCCGCTCGAGGCGCGGGTGAGGTCGCTGATGCTGCGCCTCGACACCGACGACGAGGCATTCATCCGCGAAGAGATCCAGCGCAGCGACGAGGCGCACGCCGCGGCGATGCAGACGCGCTTCCACGTGCGCTGGGGCGACCCGCTGCTCTACGACCTCACCCTCAACACCGAGCGCGTCGCGATCGCGTCCTGCGTCGAGCAGGTGCTCGCGCTCGCGCGCCGGCCCGAGTTCCAGGAGACCGACGCCTCGCGCGCGCAGCTCGCGAACCTCGCGCTCGAGGCGCGCGTGCGCGCGGCGTTCCTGGCCAACGACCCCACCGCGCAGGTGGAGGTCACGGTGAGCGCGGACGGCGACCGGGTGACGCTGCGCGGAATGGTGCGCGACGAGGCCGAGCGCAAGGCCGCGGCCCAGGTCGCGCGCGCGGTGCCGGGCGTCGGGCACGTGCACTCGGAGCTGCGGACGTTCACCCG
>JAGVSZ010000160.1 GCA_019137045.1 Betaproteobacteria bacterium | reverse complement strand
CCTGGTGCGGCAGGGGCGCGTCGACCTCGAATGCGGCACGACGACCGCGACGCTCACGCGCCAGGAGCAGGTCGACTTCTCGAACCCAACCTTCGTGGACGGCGGCGGGCTGCTGACGCGCGGGGTGCGCGACGCGGCGCAGGCATGGCTGAGTTCGGCGATTCTCGGCCGGCCGGCCGTCGCGGTCGGCGAACGAGAACGGCGGCGCGTCGGTGCGGTAGCCGAGCGTGATCGCGCGCGCATCGCGGATCTTGGCGAGCGTCCCGCCCGGCGCCTGGGCCGCGACCGGGATGGCGATCGCCGTGACGAACGCAAGTGCAAGGAGGCGAAGGCACGGGGGCATCGATGAGCGTCCGGGAGAAACGGCGCGGGAGTATAACTGCGCGACCACTACCGCTCGCTTCCCTCGCGCGCGGCCGCGAGCAGCGCCTGCACGCCGACGGCGGCGATGAGGCCGCTCAGCAGGACGCCGGTGATCCCGATCGCGACCGCGAGCGCGCGCGCGAGCAGCGTCTTGGGTACGAGATCGCCGTAGCCGATCGTCAGCCCGGAGACGAAGGTGAAGTAGAGCGAGTCCCGGAGCGGCCAGTGCTCGATCCGGCCGACCACCACGCCGAGGCCGACCATCACCACCAGCAGGGCGGACAGGATCGGCCAGACGACCCGCAGGGCGGCCCAGAAGTGGGCCAGAAACGACCGGCGCATCGCGCGGGGATCCATGGCTGCCTCCTGGTCGGACACTCGCCGGTGCGCGGCACGCTAACGCGGCGCGCCGGGACTTAGAATCCTACTTTGGTGGGATTCCGGTCGTGCCGGCGGACCCGCAGCATGGCGGGCAGCATGCCGGGAGTCCGATTCGAATGAGGGGGAATGCGGTGGCCGAGCTCGACCCGGCGCGCGCGGCGCGCGGCGCGCTGCGCATCCTGTGCGGGGGCCTCGCCGTGCTCGCCGCGGCCCCCGCGCGCGCCGCCTTCCTTTCCGGCGACCTGCTCGACACGGCGGCCGACTGGCTGGCGCTGTTCGTCATCTTCGTCGTGCCGTGCGTGGTCATCGTGCTCTTCTGGATCGTGCACGTGCTGCCGGAGAAGATCGCGCACAAGCGCCATCACCCGCAGCGCGACGCGATCCAGACGCTCTGCCTGCTGTCGCTCGTCTTCGGCGGCCTCCTCTGGCCGATCGCCTGGCTGTGGGCGTACACGAAGCCGGTGGCGCATCGGGCCGCCTACGGCACCGACAAGCACGAGGACTATTTCCACGAGATGGCCGATAAGCATCGCGCCGGCACGCTCCTGCGCGAGGAGATCGTTCATCTGCGCGAGGACCTCGAGGCGATGGAGGCGCGGGGCGCGCTGCCGCCGAAGCTCAGGGCCCTGAAGGATGAGCTCGCGCGCTTGCCGCTCGCCGATGCGCGCGAGCGGGCACCGGCCGCGGCCGGGGAAGGACAGGCGTAATGGAGCTGCTCCTCCTCGGCATCTACTCGTTCTTCGTCTGGCTGATCTTCATCAAGCTGAAGTGGCTGCCGTGGAACACCGCGACCCAGGTCATCGTGGTGATCATCCCGGTGGTCGGGCTCGCCGCGCTCATCCTCCTGCTGAACATCTTCGCGCCGTCGTCGTCCGACGTGCGCGTCTACAAGTACACGATCCCGATCGTCTCCCAGGTCAAGGGGCGCGTGCTCGAGGTCCCGGTCGTGGAAGGGAACGTGCTGGTGAGGAAGGGCGAGGTCCTGTTCCGGATCGACCCGACGCCCTACCAGCTCGACGTGAATACGCTCGAGGCGCAGCTCGCCAACGCGCAGGGCTCGCAGCGCGAGCTGGAGGAGTCGCTGAAGGGCGCCAAGGGCAAGGTGGTGGAGGCGCGCAGCGCGATCGCGCAGGCGGAGAGCAACACCGGCGCGATCGGCGCGCGGCTGGCGCTGTCGCGCAAGCGCGTGGAGCAGTACCGCGAGCTCGCGGCGACCGGCGCCGGCAACCGCTTCGACCTCGAGCGCGCCGAGGCGGACGTGCGGGAGCAGGAGGGCCAGCTGGCGGCGGCCCGCAGCGTGGAGGCGCAGGCGCGAGCCTCGCTCGTGCAGGCCGTTGCGGGCGAGCAGCAGGTGCAGCAGAAGCTCGGCGCGAAGGTGAACGGCGAGTTTGCGCAGGTCGCGCAGATCCGTGCGCAGCTCGAGAACGCGCGCTGGCTGCTCGGCGAGACGACCACCCGCTCGCCGTGCGACTGCTACGTGATCAACCTGCAGCTGCGGCCGGGCGCGTTCGTCGCGGGCATCCCGCTGAACGCGGTGATGACGCTGGTCGAGGCCGAGGGCCAGGTCGTCGCGATGTTCAACCAGAACGAGCTGCACCAGGTCGCGCCCGGAAACGAGGCCGAGTTCGCGCTCAAGACCATCCCGGGCCGGATCATCAAGGGCAAGGTCGACTCGGTCATCTGGGCGCAGGGCCTCGGACAGCTGCCGGCGAGCGGCACCATCCCGATGACCGGCATGATGGCGATGCCGCCCGGGCGGTACGGCGTCAAGTTCGACATCGCCGAGCGCGACCGGGCGCTCTTCCTCGCCGCCGGCGCGGCGGGCGACGCGGCGATCTACACCGAGCACCTGCACGCGGTGCACATCATCCGCAAGGTGATCCTGCGCGTCGGGTCGTACCTGAACTACCTGATCCTCAAGCTGCATTGATGCGCGCGCTTTGCACGATCCTCGCGGCGACGGTCGCAGCGGCGGTCGCGGGGTGCGCGCTGAAGCCGCCGCCCGACCGCGACGCGCTCGCGCAGGAGGCGGCGGAGAACCGCCAGGTGCCGCAGAAGTGGACCGCGGCCGGCGGCGCGCCCGGCGCGGTCGCCGACCGCTGGCTCGCGACCTTCAGCGATCCGCAGCTCGACCAGCTCGTGCGCGAGGCGCTCGCCTTCAATCCCGACCTGCGCATCGCGGCCGCTCGGGTCGAGCAGGCCGCGGCCTACCAGAAGGTCGCCGGCGCGCTCCTCTATCCGCAGGTGAACCTGCTCGCCCGCGGCGGCGGGAAGATGAGCGGCGACTCGACCGGCCTGCAGGGCGTCGGGGTGTTCGTCAACTGGGAGCTCGACCTGTGGGGACGCGTGCGGTCGGGGGCCGCGGCGGCGGAAGCGCAGTACGTCTCGACGGCGCTCGACTGGGAGTACGCGCGCCAGTCGCTCGCCGCGCAGGTGGCCAAGGGCTGGTTCCTGGCCACCGAAGCGCGCATGCAGAAGGCGCTCGCCGATGAAGCGGTGCGCGCATCGGGGGGGCTCGCGGGTCTCGCCCAGGATCGCCTGCGCGTCGGCGTCGGCGACGAGTACGACGTGCGACTCGCGCAGGCGAACCTGCAGACCCTCCGCGACGCCGCGGCGAACCTCGAGAACGCCTACCAGCAGGCGCTGCGCTCGCTCGAAACCCTGGCGGGCCGCTATCCCGCGGCGGTGGTCGCGGTGCGGCCCGAGCTCGCGCCGCCGCCCGCCCCGGTCCCGGTCGGCATGCCCTCCGAGTTGCTGGAGCGCCGTCCCGACGTCGCCGCCGCCGAGCGGCGCGTCGCCGCAGCGTTCTACCGCATCGAGGAGGCGAAAGCGGCGCGGCTGCCGCGCATCTCGCTCACCGCCGCGGTGACGAGCGTCTCGAGCGACCTCTTCGTCCTCAAGGAGCAGAGCAACCCGGTCTGGAGCGCGGGCGCATCGCTGCTCGCGCCGCTCTTCCTCGGCGGCCAGCTGCAGGGCCAGGTCGAGGTGCGCACGGCCGAGCAGAGGCAGGCGGTCGCGGAGTACGGGCGCATCGGCGCGCGCGCGTTCGCCGAGGTGGAGAACGCGCTGTCGGCGGGCTTCGCGCTCGACGAGCGCGAGGCGATCCTGCGGCAGGCGGTCGCGGACAACGGGCGCGCGCTCGAGCTCGCGCACATTCGCTACCGCGTCGGCTCCGGCGACCTGCGCGGCGTGCTGCAGCAGAGCCTCGCGCTCTACGCGGCGCAGGTGTCGCTCATCCGGGTGCGCAGCGAGCGGCTGGTGCAGCGGGTCAACCTGCACCTCGCCCTCGGCGGCAGCTTCGAAGAGCGGCCGGTCGAGCCGCCGGCGGCGGCCGCGCCGCGCGCGGCGGCCGCCGGCGAGGCGCGGCAATGAGCCTCAGGCCGTCGCTCAACTGGCTGCTCGCGTTCATCCCGATCACGCTCGCGCTCGAGCACGGCAGCGCGCCGGCGCCGTGGGTGTTCTTCTCGGCGGCGGTGGCGATCGTGCCGGTCGCGCGCCTGATCGTCCGCTCGACCGAGCACCTGTCGACGTACACCGGCGACGCGATCGGCGGGCTGCTGAATGCCACCTTCGGCAACGCGCCGGAGCTCATCATCGCGGTGGTGGCGCTCAAGGCGGGGCTGCTCGACATGGTGCGCGCGTCGATCGCCGGCGCGATCCTCGCCAACCTGCTACTCGCGCTCGGTGTCGCCTTCCTGCTCGGCGGCCTGCGCCACCATACGCAGACCTACCAGGCGGGCGCCGCGCGCATGTACAGCTCGATGATGCTGATCGCGGTGGTCAGCCTCGCGGTGCCGAGCGCCTTCAGCCGCTTCTTCGCCCCGGAGGAAACCCTGCGCGAGGAGGCGCTGCTCAACATCGGCCTGGCGGTGGTGCTGCTCGCCGCCTACGTGCTCTATCTCGTCTTCATGCTGAAGACCCATCCCAGGGAGTTCGCCGGCGAGGAAGGCGGGCACGGGCCGCACGAGGGCGAGCGCTGGAGCCTCGGACGCGCGATCGCGGGGCTGGCCGTCGCGGCGGTGCTCGCGGCGTGGATGAGCGAGATCCTCGTCGGCGCCGCCGAGGGCACCGGGACCGCGCTCGGCATGTCGCAGGTGTTCATCGGCATCGTCTTCCTCGCCATCGTCGGGGGCGCGGCCGAGTCGAGCTCGGCGATCGCGATGGGACTCAAGAACAAGATGGACCTCTGCGTGGGGATCGCGCTCGGCAGCTGCATCCAGATCGCGCTCTTCGTCGCGCCGGTGCTGGTGCTGGCGAGCTACTTCGTCGCGCCGCAGCCGCTGGAGCTGTCGTTCAGCCGGCCGGAGATCGGCGCGCTCTTCATGGGGGTGCTCATCGGCGCGCTGGTCGCCGGCGACGGCCGCTCGAACTGGTTCAAGGGCGTCCAGCTGATCGCCGTGTATCTCATCATCGCCCTGATGTTCTACTTCCTGCCCGTCGCCGGGTGAGCGGGTCCGGGGCCGGTCGCAGCGCGCGCAGATCCGATGCCGAACGGCGAGACCGACAAGCCCGCGCGCGTGCTCGATCCGATCGAGCGCGTCTCGGAGGTGATCTTCGGTCTCCTCATGGCGATGACGTTCATCGGCGCGCTCAGCGTGGCGACCGCCGGCCGCGAGGAGATCCGCACGATGATGATCACCGCGCTCGGCTGCAACCTCGCCTGGGGGCTCGCGGACGCGGTCATGTATCTCGTGCGGACGGTGACGGAGCGGACGCGCAAGCGCACGCTGCTCGCGCGCCTGCGCGGCGGCGCGGATGCGGTAGCGGGGCAGGCGCTCGTTGCGGACGCGCTTCCGGCCCGTCTCGCGGAGGCCGCCGGCGCCGACGGCATCGAACTGATCCGCCGGCGCCTCGCCGAGCGGTCTGCGCTGTCGGCCGGTCCACACCTCGGCGCGGACGACTTCAAGGGCGCGCTCGGAGTCTTCCTGCTGGTGGTGCTCGCCACATTCCCGGTAGTGGTGCCGTTCATGCTGTTCGATCGGACGGCGTTCGCGGTGCGCGTCTCCAACCTCGTCGCGCTGGTCATGCTCTTTCTCGCCGGTTGGATCCTCGCCCGGTACGCGGGCGGCAGCGCGTGGCGGGGCGGCGCGGCGATGGCGGTCGTCGGCGCGCTTCTCATGGCCGCGATCATCGCGCTCGGCGGATGACGCGTGCGCTGGCGGCCTGGGCTGCAGCGCTCGTCGTCCTCGGCGCGGCCGCCGCGGACGACGACACCGACTTCGCCGCTTCGAGGGGGTCCGCCCTGGAAGCGCAGCTCCACGAGCGACTGAAGGCGAGGGTCCGCACCATCCCCGGCACCGACACGGAGTACCTGATCGGCGGGTATCTCCAGCTCGACGGCATGGCGACGCGCAAGAAGCAGGACGGCGACGAGCAGGACACGTTCTTCGTCTCGGCCACGCCGTTCGGCCCCGCGGACGCCGACTATCGCCTGAGCGTGCGGCAGTCGCAGATCAACTGGCTCTCGCGCACGCCCACGCCGGTCGGCCACCTGTGGTCTCGCGTCGAAGCGAACCTCTTCCCGCTCGACGGCACGACCGCGCCCGAGCTCAACCAGCTCTTCGTGCGGCTGGACGACTGGATCATCGTCGGCAAGACCTACTCCACGTTCATGGACGACGGTGCGCTGCCGACGACGCTCGACTACAACGGTCCGAGCGGCATCACGTTCGTGCGACAGTGGCTCGCGCGGGCGTCGATTCCCTTCGGCTCGGGCTGGGCGTTCCAGGCGTCGGTGGAGGAGTCGCAGGCGGATCTCTCCGGGGGCGGCGCGCTCGTCTCGGTGCGGTCGAGCGCGCGCCGGCCGGATCTCGCTGCGCGCCTGCGCTGGGAGGGCGACGCCGGACACGTGCAGCTCGCCGGCCTCTCGCGCAGCATCGACGTCGTCGCCGACAGCCCGCTCGGGACGCGCGACCGGCACGTGAACGGCACCGGCGTCTCGCTTTCGGGCTCGATCAACGTGCTCGAGGAGGACACGCTGCTCTTCCAGGCGGTGACCGGGAAGGGGGTCGGGCGCTATTTCAACGATCCGCTGAGCGCGACCGGTGTCGCACTCGGGACCGACCGGCGGTTCGACCTGTTGCGCAGCTCGGGGGTCACGCTCTACTACCAGCACAAGTGGGCCCCCGAGTGGATGACCGTGGCGGGGGCGAGCACGTTATGGACGAGCGACGATGGCCAGCTTCGCCGACCCGAGGAGTTGCACAGATTGGTGTACGCCTCCGCGAACCTGATCCATCGCCTCACGCCGACGCTGATCGTCGGCGGCGAGCTCCTTTGGGGCGAGGCCACCCAGGTCGGCGGCGCGTCCGCGACGAACTTACGAGCGCAGCTCTCGCTGCGTTTTCTGATCTTCTAGCGAACCGGAGGGAGATCCCATGTCACCAGCGCTTCGCGCCATCCTCATGTCCGTCCTGGCCAGCGCGATGCTGGCCGGCTGCGTCGCCTATCAGCCCGTCACGGTTCCCGGCCCGTCGAGCTTCGACGCCGCGTGGAACGCCGCCCTCGGCGGCGCGCGCGACGCCGGCGTCCAGGTATCCTCGTCCGATCCCTCGACCGGGCTCATTCGCGGCACCAAGGACGGGATCGACGTGACCGTGGTCGTCGCGCGCCAGGGCGACGGCAGCGTGCGCGTGCAGTTCGACGCGAAGGGCCCGACGCAGCGCGACCCGGGGCTCAGCAACCGCTTCTCGCAGGCGTACGAGCGGCGCATGGGCCGCTGAGCTGCCCGCCGGTGAGCGCCAGAGATGAAACGCGCACTCGCCTTCGTCGTCCTCGGGCTCCTTGCCGTCGGCGCCGCGTCCGCGGCCGACTTCGGCACCCCGGGTGGGCCGCCGCCCGCGAACGTCGAGGAGATCGCCAGAGTCCTGCGGCAGGACCCCTACGACCTCGAACTGCTGATCAGCTACGGCACGTCCAAGGGCGGGTCCGCAGGCCACCTCGCGCTGGCCATCCGCGATCAGGCGACGTTCTACACCGGTGATCTCATGCTGCGGATCCCGAAGTCCGAGTACCTCTTCGGGACGACGTCGTCGCTAGGGCCCAAGGCCGCGTTCGGCCTCGACTTCGGGGAGATCTACAAGCGATCGGTGATCGGTGTGCGCGTGTACGGGGTGCCACCGGCGGAGAAGGCCGCGCTCGCGGCCTTCTTCGGCCGCATCAACGACGACTATCACGGCCGGGCGAGGAAGACCGACTATCACGACGAGGAGATCAAGTACGACTACCTGCGCCTGAACTGCGCCAAGACCATCGGGACGGCATTCAAGCTCGGCGCCGGGTACAAGGACCTGGAGGTCGCGGCCGCGAGGATCCTCGCCGGCAGGAGGGTGGTCGCGGCGGCCAACGCGAACATCCCCACCGAGCTGGCGATGAAGCTCCTCAAGGCATGGGACGCGCGCGGCTACGGGCTGGACGTCGTGCTGTACAAGAAGTACGGGGGTTCGCCTTACGCGGATCCGCGCGAGGGCGACCAGGTGGCCTTCAAGGACCTGCCCAACCGGTTCCCCTCCGTGCTGTCGCGCGATTTCCGCAGGGAGCAGGGCCAATACGAGGACTACGACAATCTCTTCGCGATGTACGTCCTGTACAACTTGGCCACGTACAGCGTGCGCGTGAACGACGGGACATTGCGACTCGAGATCGATAGGAGCAAGCGCCCCATGGCCTATCCGGTTGCCACCGAGCTCGCCGCCCGGAGCGCGCGATCGGATACCGAGAGCTTCCGCCGGCGCCTTTCGTTCCGCACGAAGGGGACCAGCATCGAGGCCGAGGACAACCGGCAGCTCTACGGGAACACGGACGTCGGCACCCAGCCGCCCCCGCGTTAGCCGCGGGCGCGGAGCGAGGCGGCAGGCTGCGGCGATGTCCGCGCGAACGTTCGGCGACTTCCTGCTCTTCGGCGTCACGGCCGTCGAGCTGGCGATCCTCTTCCCGCTCACGCCCACCTTCTCGATCGCCGACTGGATCTACGTCCTGCAGCACCTGGTGGTGCTCGGCATCGCCCTCACCCGACCCCCGCCCGAGGCGCAGGATCGCTCGCTGCTCACCGGCGCTGCGGTCATCGTGGCCTACGCCTACCCCTACGCTCAGGTGGCGTATCTCCGATGGGTGCCCGGCGACCCGGGCTGGCCCGCGGGCGGGCTCGCGCTGGTGATCGCCGCGGCGTGCCTGAGCCTCGCCAGCCTGCTCACCCTGGGCAAACGGTTCGGCATCCGGCCGGCGCTGCGGGGTCTGGCCACGCGCGGTCCGTACCGCGTCGTGCGCCACCCGATGTATCTCGCTTATCTGGTCGCGGACGTCGGATACAACCTCCAGGAATGGAACCCCGGCACCCTGCTGCTGGTGGCGGCAGGGTGGGCGTCGCTCGCCTACCGGATTCGCGCCGAGGAGCGGGTCCTCGCGCGCGCCGCGGAATGGCCGCAGTACCGGTCCACGGTGCGCTATCGCGTCCTGCCGGGCGTCTGGTAGCCCTGCCTCGGCCGGCGGCCTCGATGAGCGAAGCGCGCGTTCAATAGCGCGCCTTGACGAACTTGAACGGATACTTCGGGTCGCGGTAGTCGCCCGCCTTCTGCCGCTTGGGCAGCTTCACCTTCTCGCGCGGTGCGCTCTTGTAGGGGACCTGGCTCAGCAGGTGGCTGATGATGTTCAGCCGCGCGCGGCGCTTGTCGTCGCTCCGCGCGACGTACCAGGGCGCGAAGTCGGTGTCGGTCGCGGCGAACATCTCGTCGCGCGCGCGCGAGTAGTCGTACCAGCGGCTGTAGGACTTGAGGTCCATCGGCGAGAGCTTCCAGATCTTGCGCCCGTCGTCGATGCGCGATTCGAGCCGCCGGGTCTGCTCCTTCTCGCTCACCTCGAGCCAGTACTTGAGCAGGATCACGCCCGACTCGACGATCACCCGCTCGACGTGCGGCACCATCTTCAGGAACTTCCTCGCCTCCTCCTCGCTGCAGAACCCCATCACCCGCTCGACGCCTGCGCGGTTGTACCAGCTGCGGTCGAAGATCACCACCTCGCCCGCCGCCGGCAGGTACGGCAGGTAGCGCTGCGCGTACATCTGGCTCTTCTCGCGCTCGGTCGGGGCGGGCAGCGCGACCACGCGGAAGACGCGCGGGCTGACGCGCTCGGTGATCGCCTTGATCGTCCCGCCCTTCCCGGCGCCGTCGCGGCCCTCGAAGACGATGCAGACCTTGAGCCCCTTGTGCTTGACCCACTCCTGGAGCGTGACGAGCTCGACGTGGAGTTTCGCGAGCGCCTTGTCGTAGGCCTTGCGCTTCAGCTTCTCCTGCGGTCCGGCGGCGTCCGCCCCCGGGCCGCGTTCGCCCTTCTTCTTCGCTTTCACGGCTGCGTTCCTCTCCCGTCACGCTCGCAGCGTCACTCTACCAACCGTCGGCCGCCGGGGAATCCTACTTTGGTGCGACTCCCGTCGCCGGCGCGGCGAACAGCCCCGAGGCCTCGCACATCCGCACCAGCTCCGCCACCGAGCGCACACCGAGCTTCTCCATCACCCGGCCGCGGTGCTGCTTGACGGTCTGCTCGGCGATCTTCAGGTCGGCGGCGATCTGCTTGTTCAGGCGGCCGCGGAGCACGTGCGCCAGGACGTCGCGCTCGCGCGCGGACAGCCGGCGTATGAGCGCCTGGGAGGCGCCGCGCTCGAGCGCACGGGCGCGCGCGCCCGCGCGCAGCGCCACGGCCTCGCGGACGACGGCGAGCAGGCGGTCGCGATCGACCGGCTTCTCGAGGAAGTCCACCGCGCCGCGCTTCATCGCCTCGACGCCGGTGGCCACGTCGCCGTGCCCCGTGAGAAACACGACCGGGGGCGCGCCGTCCCGGCCGGCGAGGTCCGCCTGCAGCACGAGGCCCGACATGCCGGGCATCTGGACGTCGAGGAGGACGCACGCGAGGTCCGCGACGCTCGCGCGGGCGAGAAACTCGCCCGGCGTCGGGTAGGACGCCACCGTGAATCCGGCTGCGGCGAGGAGCCGCACCAGCCCTTCGCGGACCGCCGCGTCGTCGTCCACGACGCAGATCGTGGCCGCGCCGATCGGACTGGGGTGGGGCTCCCCCGGCGCGCTCGCAGGCGCGGAGGCGGTGGCGTCCACGGCGTCGTCCACCGCGACTGCCGGGAGCTCGAAGCACACCGTCACGCCCCGGTCCGGGTTGGGCGCGACCGAGATCGTGCCGCGGTGCGCCTCGACGATCGAGCGGCAGATCACGAGCCCGAGCCCGAGCCCCTCGCGCCGCGTCGTCCAGAACGGCTCGAACACCGCGTCCAGGTGCTCGGGCGCGATACCCACGCCGGAGTCGCGCACCGCGACCGCGACGCGGCCGTCGGCGGTGCGCGCGACCGACACGCCGAGCAGCCGCTCGTCCCGCGGGCGCGCCTGCATCGCGGCAGCGGCATTCAGGATCAGGTTGAGCACGACCTGGTCGATCTGCGCCCGGTCGGCCATGACCCGGCATCCGGCCGCGAACTGCGGCGCGACGCGGATTCCCTGCCGGTGCAGCTCGCTCGCGAGCAGCTGCACGACGTCACCCACCGCCGCCGCCGCATCGATGCGCGCGTATCCGCTCTCGTCCCGTCGCAGGAGCGCACGCATCGTCCGGATCGTCTCCGACGCCCGCTTCTCGTCGCGCACGATCGCCTCCAGGATGG
>JAGVSZ010000405.1 GCA_019137045.1 Betaproteobacteria bacterium | reverse complement strand
CTGCGCTGGCTCGGCCGCGTGCTCTATCCCGACGCCTTCCCGGAGGACCTGCGCCCGGCGGTGCGCGACTTCTACGCGCGCATCTACCACCAGACCCCGAGCGCGGCGCAGCTCGACGCGCTGCTCGCGTCGGTGCGCCCGCAGTCGGGATGACCGCGCGCGGCGCGGGCATCGCCGCGGGCGCGCTGGTGGCGCTCGGCGCGGTGATCTTCGCCGCGTTCGCAATCGGGCGCTATCCGGTCGCGCCCGCGGATCTCGTCGCGCTGCTGTGGAGCAAGGTCACGGGTGCGCCGCACGGCGTTCCGGCGACGGTCGAAACGGTGGTGTTCGGCGTGCGTGGTCCGCGCGTGCTCGCGGCGCTCGTGGTCGGCGCCGCGCTCGCGGCGGCCGGCGCCGCCTACCAGAGCCTGTTCCGCAACCCGCTCGTGTCGCCCGACATCCTCGGCGTGTCGGCGGGGGCCGCGGTGGGCGCGGTGCTCGGGATCTTCCTGTCGCTCGGCGTGCTCGCGATCCAGGGGCTCGCGTTCGCGTTCGGTCTCGGCGCCGTCGCGCTGGTGTACTTCACCGCCGCCGCGGTGCGCGGGCACGACCCCGTCCTGGTGCTGGTGCTCGCGGGGGTGGTCGTCGGCGCGCTGCTCGGCGCCGTGGTGGCGTTGCTGAAGTACCTCGCCGACCCCTACAACCAGCTCCCGGCGATCACGTTCTGGCTGCTCGGGAGCCTGGCCGCCACGAACCGCGACGACTTCGTCGCGGCGGCGCCGCTCGTGCTGGCCGCGCTCGTGCCGCTCTGGCTCCTGCGCTGGCGCATCAACCTGCTCTCCCTCGGCGACGAGGAGGCGCGGGCGCTCGGCGTGGAGACCGGGCGCACGCGCGTCGCGGTGATCGCCTGCGCGACGCTCATGACCGCGGCGGCGGTGTCGATCGCGGGGATCGTCGGCTGGGTCGGGCTCCTGATCCCGCACTTCGCGCGCCTCCTCGTCGGGCCGGACTTCGCGCGGCTGCTGCCGACCGCGGTCGTCCTCGGCGCGGCCTTCCTGCTCGGCGTCGACACCCTCGCGCGCACCGCGGCGCGCATCGAGATCCCGCTCGGCGTGCTGACCGCGTTCGTCGGCACGCCGCTCTTCCTGTGGCAGCTCGCCGCCGCGCGGCGGAGCTGGCAGTGATGCGGCTCGAGGCGCGCGACCTCGCGTTCGGCTACCCGGGGCATCCGGTGGGCCGCGGCGTGACGCTCGCGTTCGCGGCGGGCGAGGTCGTCTGTCTCCTCGGGCCGAACGGGGGCGGCAAGACCACGTTCTTCAAGACCGTGCTCGGCCTGCTCCCGGCGCAGGGCGGCGCCGTGTACGTGGACGGCGCCGACCTCGCCACGCTCCCGCGCGCCGCGGTCGCGCGGCGGCTGAGCTACGTCCCGCAGGCGCATGCGGGCTACTTTCCTTTCACGGTGCGCGACGTGGTGCTGATGGGGCGCACCGCCCATCTCGGCGTGTTCGCCGCGCCGTCCCGGCACGACCGCGCGGTAGCGGACGAGGCGATCGCGCGCATGGGGCTCGACGCGCTCGCGCAGTCCGAGTACACGCGCATCTCCGGCGGCGAGCGCCAGCTCGCCCTCATCGCGCGCGCGCTCGCGCAGGAGGGCCGGATCGTCGTGATGGACGAGCCCACGGCGAGCCTCGACTTCGGCAACCAGGTGAGGGTGCTCGAGCAGGTGCGCGCGCTGGCGGCCGGGGGCATCGGCGTCGTCATGTCGACGCACGACCCGGACCAGGCGTTCCTGTGCGCGGACCGGGTGGCGCTGTTCCACCGCGGGACGCTGCTCTGCGCCGATGCGCCGGAGCGCGCGGTGACGGCCGATCACCTGCGCCTCGTCTACGGCGTCGAGGTGCGGATCGAGACGGTCGCCGACGGCGCGGGCGGCGTGCGCCGCGTGTGCGTCCCGCGGGTGGCGGACGCGCGGTGAGGGCGCGGGACGGCGCGGCGCGCAGCGCGCTCAGCGCAGGTTGCCGGTGTGGCCGACCGAATAGCGGCCGGGCTGCGGCCACACGGTGAGGCCGTGCGGCTCGGCGCCGACCTGGATCTGGACCACCGCGCCGGAAGTCGTGTCGAAGCGGTAGACGACGTCGTCGTAGCGCGCCGCGAGCCACAGCCAGCGGCCGTCGGCGCTGATGTTGCCCATGTCGGGGCTGCCGCCGCCGGGCACCGGCCACCGCGCCACGACCTTCTCGCTGGCGAAGTCGATCACGGACACGCTGCCATCGCCGTTCTTCGGGCCGTGCACCTTGTGCGAGCCGCGGTTGGCCACGTAGAGCTGCCTCCCGTCGCGGCTGGGGTAGAGCCCGTGCGCGCCGAGCCCGGTCGGGATGAAGCCGACCTGCTTGAAGGCGTCGCCGTCGACCACGTGCACCCCGTCGGCGTGCATGTCCGCGACGTAGAACCGCTTCCCGTCGGGCGAGATCCGGATGTCCTGGGGCATGCCGCGTTGAGCCGTGCAGATTTCCGTCTCCCCCGGCTCCCAGGGTTGCCCGGCCTTGGCGCGCGGGCCGCCCGGCACTTCCTTGAAGCGCCGCTCGGGCATCTGCAGCTTGAGGTAGCCGAGCACCTTGCGCGCGGGAAGGTCGATCTTGACCAGCGTGCCGGCGAACTCGCACGTGAAGAGCGCGAAGCGGCCGTCGATCGAGAAGTCCGCGTGGTTGATGCCGGGGCAGCCGGGCGTATCGATCGAGTACTGCAGCTGCATCGACTTCGGATCGCGGAAATCGAGGCGCTTGCGCGCTTCGGCCACCACGATCGCCGACTTGCCGTCCGGCGTGAAGTACATGTTGTAGGGGTCGTCCACCGGCACGCTCTTGCCGGGCTTGCCGGTGCGCGGGTCGATCGGCGTGAGGCTGCCGTCGGTGCGGCGTTCGGCGTTGTTCGTGGCCCAGAGGGTGCTCAGGTCCCACGACGGCACGATGTGCTGCGGACCGATGCCGACCTTGAACCGGTCCACGACCTTCAGCGTCGCGGGGTCGATGACGTACACGTCGTTCGAGCGCAGGTTGGGCACGTAGATGCGCTCGAGGTGGCCTGCGACCGCGGGGCTCATCTTGCCGGACGCCGTCTCGCTGTACGCGTTGCGCGGATCGGGCACCGGCGGCATGCCGGGCACCGTGGTCACCGCGGCCGGTGCGCTCGCCTGCGGGGCGGGCGCCTGCGCGCCGACCACGCCGACCATCGTGCCGGCGGCGAGCGCCGCCAGGCTTGTTGCGCCGATTGCGTACCCCTTGAGCATTCGATGCATTGCGGACGCCTCAGTCTCTCGCCGGCCTGGGTGCCGGCAATCCCGTGCAAATTCAATCGAGTGGAGGCGGACTTTACCAGACGCGCCCGGTCCCGCGGCGCGCATTACTGGGCATCCCGCCGCCGGCACGCGGTGCGTCCGCCGCGCGCTAGACCCTTGTCGCCACGGGGTCGGGCGCCGCACGCCCCCTGCTAGAATCGGCTCGTTCAATCAACGGCTTCGATGCGCGCGCCGGCGCCCGGCGGCGCGCCGGCCCCAGACCATGAAAGTGTTCGGTTTCGCCGGCTGGTCCAACAGCGGCAAGACGACGCTCATCGAGCAGCTCATCCCGCGCTTCGTGACCAACGGGCTCGACGTGTCGCTCATCAAGCACGCGCACCACGACTTCGACATCGACCGCCCGGGGAAGGACTCGTACCGGCACCGCGCGGCCGGCTGCAAGGAGGTGATGGTCGCCTCCGCCCACCGCTGGGTGATCATGCACGAGCTGCGCGGCGCGCCGGAACCGACGCTCGAGGAACAGATCGCGCGCATGGCGCCGTGCGACCTGCTGCTGGTCGAGGGCTTCAAGTTCGACCCGATCCCGAAGCTCGAGATCTTCCGCGCGGCGAACGGCAAGGCGCCGCTGCATCCGAACGACCCGCACATCGTCGCGCTCGCCACCGACCGGCCCTTCGACTCGCCGCTGCCGCAGTTCGGCCTGCGGGACTACGACGCGATCGCGGAGTTCGTCCTCGTGCACCACGGCTTCCGGCGGACGATGCTCGCATGAACCGGGGCCTGCTCTCGGTCGAGGAGGCGCTCGAGCGGCTGCTCGCCGGCGCGCGCGCCGTGGGCGAGATCGAGTCCGTGCCCACGATGGCCGCGACCGGCCGCGTGCTCGCGCAGGCGCAGACCTCCGCGCTGAACGTGCCGCCGCTCGACAACACTGCGATGGACGGCTACGCGGTGCGCGCGGCCGACTGCGCCTCGGGCGCGGCGCGGCTGCGCGTCGCGCAGCGCATTCCCGCCGGCGCGGTCGGGAAGCCGCTCGCGCCGGGCACCGCCGCGCGCATCTTCACCGGCGCGCCCATCCCGTCCGGCGCCGACGCGGTGGTGATGCAGGAGCAGACCGAGGCGGCCGGCGACGACGTGATCGTGAAGCACGCGCCGAAGGCGGGCGAGTGGATCCGCCGCGCCGGCGAGGACATCCGCGCGGGCAGCGCGATCCTCGCGGCCGGCGTCCGCCTGCGCGCGCAGGAGATCGGGCTGGCGGCGTCGGTCGGGATCGCCGCGCTGCCCGTGTTCAGGCGGGTGAGGGTGGCGCTCTTCTCCACCGGCAACGAGCTCGTCATGCCGGGCGAGCCGCTGCCCGCGGGCGCGATCTACAACTCCAACCGCTTCACGCTCACCGGCCTCCTGCAGATGCTCGGGTGCGAGGTCGCCGACCTCGGCATCGTCCCGGACGCGCTGGAATCCACGCGCGCGGCGCTGCGCGAGGCGGCGGGGATCAGCGACCTCATCGTCACCTCGGGGGGCGTGTCGGTGGGCGAGGAGGACCACGTGAAGCCGGCGGTCGACGCCGAAGGGCGGCTCGACCTCTGGCGCATCGCGATCAAGCCCGGGCGCCCGCTCGCGTACGGCGCGGTGCGCCGCGCCGGCGGCGGCGAAGCGGGCTTCCTCGGGCTGCCGGGCAATCCGGTGTCGAGCTTCGTGACCTTCCTGCTGTTCGTGCGCCCGTACGTGCTCCGCCTCCAGGGCGCGGCGGAGAGCCCGCCCAGGGGCTACGCGGTGCGCGCCGACTTCGACTGGCCGCGGCCCGATCCCCGGCGCGAGTTCCTGCGCGCGCGATTCAACCGCGACGGCGGGCTCGATCTCTTTCCGAACCAGAGCTCGGGGGTGCTCACCTCCACCGTGTGGGGCGACGGGCTCGTCGACAACCCGGCGCAGCGCCCGATCAAGCGGGGCGACACCGTGCGCTTCCTGCCGTTCGCCGAGCTGCTGCGCTGAGCCATGCTGAAGCTGCTCTATTTCGCCATGCTGCGCGAGGACCTCGGGATCGGCGCCGAGGAGCTCGCCCTGCCCGCGGGCGTGACCACCGTCGCGGGCCTGCGCGCCCACCTCGTCGCGCGCGGGGGCGCGTGGGCCTCGACGCTCGCCGGCGGGAAGGCGCTGCGCGTGGCCGTGAACCAGGAGATGGCCGGCCCCGCGACGGCGGTCGGACCGGGCGACGAGGTCGCGTTCTTCCCTCCGGTCACCGGCGGCTGACGATGCCGACGATCCGGGTCCAGACCGAGGACTTCGACGCGGGCGCCGAGATCGCGCAGATCCGCGCCGGCAACCCGCGGGTGGGGGCCGTGGCGAGCTTCGTCGGCACCTGTCGCGACACGAACGACGGCGACGCGGTCGCGGCGATGACGCTCGAGCACTACCCCGGCATGACCGAGAAGGCGCTCGCGCAGATCGTGGACGAGGCGATCGCGCGCTGGCGCGTGCTGGACGTGACGGTCGTGCATCGCGTCGGCGAGCTGAAACCCGGCGACCAGATCGTGCTCGTGGTCGTGTCGGGCGCGCATCGCGGCGAGGCCTTCGCCGCGTGCGAGTTCCTGATGGACTACCTGAAGACGCGCGCGCCGTTCTGGAAGAAGGAGCAGACGCCGGCGGGCGCGCGCTGGGTCGAGGCGCGCGCCTCCGACGACGAGGCGGCCGCGCGCTGGGTCGCGGGGACGAAAGACGCGGCGTGAACGCCGCGGGCGCCGCTGCGGTCGGCATCGGGGCCGCCCTCGGCGCCTGGCTGCGCTGGGCGCTCGGCGTGGGACTGAACGCCTTTGTGCCCCAACTGCCGCTCGGGACCCTCGCCGCCAACCTGATCGGCGGGTTTCTCGTCGGCGTCGCGGTCGCGCTCTTCGAGGCGCACGGGCACCTCGCGCCGGCGCTGCGCCTCTTCGTCGTGACCGGTTTTCTCGGGGGGCTGACGACGTTCTCGGCCTTCTCCGGCGAGTCGGCCGCGCTGCTGATGTCGGGGCGCTTCGGGTGGGCGTTCCTGCACCTGGCGAGCCACCTCGTCGGGTCGATCGCGCTGACCGTCCTCGGGGTGTGGACCGTGCGCGCGCTCGCGTAGCGGCCGCGCGGGCCCGGCTCCGGGCCCTTGTCGCTCGACCCCGGGTCGCTTACCCTCGCGCCTCCGACGCCGGCCACGCTCCGGCGGGCCGCCCGGAGCGCCATCCACCCGTCCGATGCTCGAAGCCCGCGACCTCGAATGCACCCGCGGCGAGCGCGTGCTCTTCAGCGCGCTCGCGCTGCGCGTGGAGCCGGGCACGCTGCTGCGCGTGGCCGGCCCGAACGGCACCGGCAAGACGAGCCTGCTGCGCATGCTGTGCGGCCTGCTGCAGCCGACGCAGGGCGAGGTCCGCTGGCGCGAGAAGCCGATTCGCCTCTTGAAGGAGGAGTACTGGGCCGCGCTCGCGTACGTCGGGCACCTGAACGGCGTCAAGGACGACCTCACGGCGGCCGAGAACCTGCGCGCTTCGGCCGGCATCGCCGGGCTCGACGCGGACGAGGGCACGGTGCGCGGCGCGCTCGACGCGGTGGGGCTCGCCGGGTTCGAGGACTCGCTCGCGCGCTTCCTGTCGCAGGGCCAGAAGCGGCGCATCGCGCTCGCGCGGCTCCACCTGAGCGGCGCGGTGCCGCTGTGGATCCTCGACGAGCCGTTCACCGCGCTCGACGCGCGCGGCGTCGCGGAGCTGAGCGCGCTGGTCGCGCGCCAGCTCGCGGGCGGCGGCATCGTGGTCCTCACCACGCACCAGGAAGTGCCGGTGGCGGCGGTGCGCGCCGCGACGGTCGAGCTCGGGCGCGAGCGGGAGCCGCGCTCGTGATCGGGACCGTCGCCGCGGTCGTCCGGCGCGACCTCCTGCTCGCGTTCCGGCAGCGCGCCGACGTCGCGAACACGCTGCTCTTCTTCGTCGTGGTGGTGACGATGGTGCCGCTCGGCGTGGGCGCGGAGCCGAACCTGCTGCGCGCGATCGCGCCGGGCGTCGTGTGGGTCGCCGCGCTGCTCGCGGCGATCCTGTCGCTCAACCGCCTCTTCGCCGCCGACTTCGCCGACGGCACGCTCGAGCAGATGCTGATCTCCGCCGAGCCGCTGCCGCTCATCGTGCTCGGCAAGACCGCCGCGCACTGGCTGGTGACCGGGCTGCCGGTCACCGCGATGTCGGTCGTGCTCGGCGTCATGTTCGACCTCGGCGCCGAGGCCACCGCCACCCTGGCCGCCGCGCTCGCGCTCGGGACGCCGGTGCTGTCGCTCGTCGGCGCGGTCGGCGCCGCCCTGACGCTCGGGCTGAGAGGGGGCGGCGTGCTAGTATCGCTGCTCGTCTTGCCGCTGTACGTGCCCGTGCTGATCCTCGGCGCGGGATCGGTCGAGGCGGTCGCGGCGGGGCTCGGCGCCGCGCCGTACCTGCTGCTCCTCGGCGCGCTCGCGCTGTTCGCCCTGGTCCTCACGCCGTGGGCCGTGTCGGCGGCGTTGCGGATCTCGGTAGAGTGAACTGAATTGCACAGCAAGGCCCTCCCTCTGCCGGCGGCGGCCCGTGGCGCTACGCCGCGCCGAATCTCTTCTATCCCCTCGCCGGGAAGATGATCCCGTGGTGCGCGGCCGCCGCCATCGCGCTCTGCGCCGCGGGGCTCTACGTCGGCTTCTTCGTCGCGCCCACCGACGCGACGCAGGGCGAGTCCTACCGCATCATCTTCATCCACGTGCCGGCCGCGTGGATGTCGATGTTCCTGTACCTCGTGCTGGCGTTCTGGGCCGGCGTCGGCCTCGCGCTCAACACGCGGCTCTCGGCGATGATGGCGAGCGCGATCGCGCCGACCGGGGCGGTCATGACCTTCGTCGCGCTGTGGAGCGGGGCGCTGTGGGGCCGGCCGACCTGGGGCACCTACTGGGTGTGGGACGCCCGGCTCACCTCCGAGCTGATCCTGCTCTTCCTCTATTTCGGCTTCATGGCGCTGCAGGCCGCGATCGACGATCCGCGCCGCGCGGACAAGGCCGGCGCCGTGCTCGCGCTCGTCGGCGTGGTGAACGTCCCGATCATCTACTTCTCGGTCAAGTGGTGGAACACGCTCCACCAGGGCGCGTCGGTCAGCCTCACCAAGGCGCCCACGATGGCCGCTACCATGCTGGCCGGGATGATCCTCATGGCGCTCGCCTTCTGGATGTACGCCGTCGCCGTCACCCTGGTGCGGGTGCGGGCAATCATCCTCGAGCGCGAGCGCCGCTCCGACTGGATCAAGGAACTGGCGCCCGGCGCGTGATATCTATGGTCTGGGGCGGCTGGAGCGAGTTCTGGGCGATGGGCGGCTACGGCGCCTTCGTCTGGGGCGCTTACGGGGTGACCGTCGCCGTACTGGCGGTCGAGGTCTGGCTGGTGCGGCGCAGGCGGCGCCTGGCGCGCGACGAAGCGGCGCGCATCCGCCGGCGCGGAGCGTGACGAGAGCGATGAAACCGAGGCACAAGCGTGCGGCCCTGATCGGGGCCGGGCTCCTCCTGCTGGCGGGGGCGGTGACGCTCGTGCTCACCGCGTTCCAGCAGAACCTGGTGTTCTTCTTCACCCCGTCCCAGGTCGCGGCGAACGAGGCGCCGGCGGGCAAGGCGTTCCGCATCGGCGGCATGGTCGAGTCGGGCAGCCTCGAGCGCGCCGGCGACGGGCTGACGGTGCACTTCAGGGTGACCGACACCGCGCGCTCGGTGCAGGTGAAGTACACCGGCATCCTTCCCGACCTCTTCAAGGAGGGCAAGGGCGTGGTGGCGCAGGGCCGGCTCGGCCCCGACGGCGTGTTCCAGGCGACCGAGGTGCTGGCGAAGCACGACGAGAACTACATGCCGCCGGAGGCCGCGCACGCGCTCGAGCAGGGGGCGAAGGCGCAGAAGACGATGCAGGGCAGGTAGGCGGCGTGATTCCCGAGATCGGCCAGTTCGCGCTCATCCTCGCGCTGCTGCTCGCGCTGGTGCAGGGCACGCTGCCGCTCGCGGGCGCCCAGCGCGGCATCGCGGCCTGGACGGCGCTCGCGCGGCCGGCCGCCCGGGGGCAGTTCCTCTTCGTGGCGGTCGCGTACGCGTGCCTCGCGTGGTCGTTCCTGGCGAACGACTTCTCGGTGCTGAACGTCGCGTCGCACTCCAACTCGCGGCTGCCGGCGCCCTACCGCTTCGCCGCGAGCTGGGGCTCGCACGAGGGGTCGCTCCTGCTGTGGGTGCTGATGCTCAACGTGTGGACGTTCGCGGTGACGCTGTTCAGCCGCCACCTGCCGCGGGAGATGGTGGCGCGCGTGGTCGGCGTGATGGGGCTGGTCGGCGCCGGGTTCCTGCTCTTCATGCTGCTCACGTCGAACCCGTTCGAGCGCCTGTTCCCGGCGCCGCCGGACGGGCGCGACCTCAACCCGCTGCTGCAGGACCCCGGCATGGTCTTCCACCCGCCGCTGCTCTACATGGGCTACGTCGGCTTCTCGGTCGCGTTCGCGTTCGCGATCTCCGCGCTGCTCGGCGGCCGCCTCGACGCCACCTGGGCGCGCTGGTCGCGCCCGTGGACGACCGCCGCCTGGTGCTTCCTCACGCTCGGCATCATGATCGGGAGCTGGTGGGCGTACTACGAGCTCGGCTGGGGCGGGTGGTGGTTCTGGGACCCGGTGGAGAACGCCTCCTTCATGCCGTGGCTGGTCGGCACCGCGCTGGTGCACTCGCTCGCGGTGACCGACAAGCGCGGCAGCTTCAAGACCTGGACGGTGCTGCTCGCGCTGTGCGCGTTCTCGCTCTCGCTGCTGGGGACGTTTCTCGTGCGCTCGGGCGTGCTCACCTCGGTGCACGCGTTCGCGACCGACCCGCGGCGCGGCGTCTTCATCCTCGCCTTCCTCGCGCTGGTCATCGGCTCGTCGCTCGCCCTGTTCGCCGCGCGCGCGCCCAGAGTGGGGCTCGGCGGCCGATTCGACCCGGTGTCGCGCGAGTCGATGCTGCTCGTCAACAACGTGCTGCTGGTCGTGGCGGCCGGCTCGGTGCTGCTCGGCACGCTCTACCCGCTCTTCCTCGACGCGCTGAGCCGCGGGCAGACCAAGATCTCGGTCGGCCCGCCGTACTTCGAGGCGGTGTTCGTCCCGATCATGACCCCGCTCGTGTTCCTGATGGGGATCGGTCCGCTCGCGCGCTGGAAGTCGGCGCAGCTTCCCGACCTGTGGACGCGCCTCAGGTGGGCGCTCGGCGTGAGCCTCGTCACTGCGGCGCTCCTCCCGCTCGCCGCCGGATCGTGGAAGCCGCTGGTGAGCTTCGGGCTGCTGCTCGCGGCGTGGATCGTGGCGGCGACCGCAGTCGGCGTGCGGGAGCGCATCCGCCACCTGCGCGGCGGCCTCGCCGCGCGGCTGGCGGCGCAGCCGCGCGGCTACTGGGGCATGACGCTCGCGCACCTCGGCGTCGCGGTGTTCATCGCCGGGGTGACGCTGGTCAAGGGCTACGAGACCGAGCGCGACGTGCGCATGGCGGTCGGGGACACGGTGACGGTCGGCCGCTACACCTTCCGCTTCGACGGCGTGCGCGAGGTGGCCGGACCGAACTACCGCGCCTCGCGCGCCGCGGTCGACGTGGCGCGCGACGGCAAGTCGATCGAGACGCTGCATCCCGAGAAGCGCGTGTATCTCGCCCAGCAGATGCCGATGACCGAGGCGGCGATCGACTCGGGGCTCTTCGGCGACATCTACGTCTCGCTCGGCGATCCGGTGGGCGACGGCTCCTGGGCGGTGCGCGTGTACGACAAGCCGTTCGTGAACTGGATCTGGGCCGGCTGCATCCTGATGGCGCTCGGCGGTTTCCTCGCGCTGTCCGACCGCCGCTACCGCGTCGGGACCGTGCGCGCCGGCGCGCGCGCGCGCGGCGCCGCACCGGCGGCCGGCTGACGAGGGGCCCATGAACCGATTCGCCCTCTTCGCCATCCCGCTCGCCGTCTTCGCCGTCATCGTCGCGTTCCTGTTCGCCGGACTCGGCCTCAACCCGCGCGAGGTGCCCTCGCCGTTCATCGGCAAGCCCGCGCCCGCGTTCCAGCTCGCGCAGCTCCACGCGCCCGAGCGCGCGTTCACCCAGAAGGACCTGCTCGGCCAGGTCTGGCTGCTGAACGTGTGGGCCTCCTGGTGCATCTCGTGCCGCGACGAGCATCCGCTGCTGGTCGAGTTCGCGCGGACCAAGGCCGCCCCGCTCGTCGGCCTCAACTACAAGGACAAGCCCGAGGAGGCGAAGGCCTGGCTGAAGCGGTTCGGCGACCCGTACCAGCTCTCGGTGTCGGATCGCGACGGCCGGGTGGGGATCGACTACGGCGTGTACGGCGTGCCGGAGACGTTCGTGATCGACCGCGCCGGGGTCATCCGCTACAAGCACATCGGGCCGATCACGCCCGAGGCGCTCGAGCGCAAGATCCTGCCGCTCGTGCGCGAGCTGCAGAAGTCGTGACGCGGCTGCTCGTCGCCCTGCTGCTCGCGGCCGCGGCGCTCCCGGCGTTCGCGAAGGACGCGCAACCGACCGACCAGGACCCGGTGGCCGCCGGGCGGGCGGTCCGGCTCGCCGAGCAGCTGCGCTGCCTCGTGTGCCAGAACCAGTCGATCGCCGAGTCGAACGCCGAGCTCGCGGTGGACCTGCGCCGCCAGATCAGCGAGCAGATCGCCGCGGGCCGGTCCGACGGCGAGATCGTCGATTTCATGGTGCAGCGCTACGGCGACTTCGTGCTCTACCGGCCGCCGTTCAAGGCCGCCACGCTCCTGCTGTGGCTCGGCCCGGCGCTGCTGCTCCTCGCCGGCCTCTGGGCGCTCGCGCGCGCGCTGCGGCGCCGCGGCCGCGCCCCCGACGAGCGCCCGCTCTCGGAGGCCGAGCGTGCGCGGGCCGCGCGCCTGCTGGGCGGGGAGCCGCCCGGGTGATCGCCTTTGCGCTCGTCGCCACCGCGATGGTGGCCGTCGCGCTGGCGTGGATCCTGGTGCCGCTCGCGCGGCGGCGCGACGCCGCGGACGTGGATCGGGGCGCGTCCAACGTCGCGATCCTGCGCGCCCAGGTCGCGGAGCTCGACGCCGAGCTCGCGCGCGGCGCGCTCAGCGCGGAGAGCCACGCGGAGGCGCGGCGGGAGCTCGAGCGCAGGGTGCTCGAGGAGGTGTCCGGCGCGGAAGCGACGGGACAGGCGCGCGCGACGCCGTGGGCCGCCGCCGTCCTCGCCGGCCTCGTGCCGGTCGGGGCCGTGCTGCTCTACCTCACGGTCGGCACGCCGGGCGCGCTCGGCCCGCAGGCGGGGGCGATGGCCGCGGCGGAGGGCGGGCACCAGGTGACGCGCGAGCAGGTCGAGCGCATGGTCGCGGAGCTCGCGGCGCGGCTCGAGCGGGAGCCCGACAACGTCAAGGGCTGGATCATCCTGGCGCGGTCGTATGCGGTCATGGGCCGCAACGAGGAGGCGGCGAAGGCCTTCGAGCGCGTGATCCGGCTGGTGCCGGACGATCCCGACCTCCTCGCCGACTACGCCGACACGCTCGCGGTCGTCCAGGGCGGCAAGGTGAGCGGCCGCCCGCTCGAGCTGGCGCAGCGCGCGCTGGCGGCCGACCCCACGCACTGGAAGGCGCTGGCGCTGGTCGGCACGGAGGCGTTCGGCCGCAAGGACTACGCGACCGCGATCGCCTACTGGGAGAAGCTGCGGGCCACGGCGCCGCCGGGTTCGCCGATCGCGCAGTCGATCGACGCGAGCATCGCCGAGGCGCGCGCGCTTGCGCTCGGCCAGCCCGCGCCCAAGGCGCCGGCGGCCACCGCGGCGCCGGCCGGGGCGCGGGTCGCGGGCAAGGTCGAACTGAGTCCGGCGCTGAAGGCGCAGGTCGCGCCGACCGACACGGTGTTCGTGTTCGCGCGCGCGGCCGCGGGGCCGCGCATGCCGCTCGCGATCCTGCGCCGGCAGGTGAAGGACCTGCCGCTCGAGTTCGCCCTCGACGACTCGATGGCGATGGCGCCGGACATGAGGCTCTCGAGCTTCCCGGAGGTCGTGGTCGGCGCGCGCGTCTCGCGCTCGGGCAATGCCGCGCCGCAGAGCGGCGACCTCGAAGGACTGTCGCAGCCGGTCAGGCCGGGCGCCACCGGCGTCGCGGTCCTCATCGACAGCGCGCTGCCGTGAGGCGCTAGCGCGCGCGCCCCTCCGCCAGCAGCCGCTCGCGCAGCTCGGTCTTGAGCACCTTGCCGTAGTTGTTCTTGGGCAGCTCGGCCACGAAGCGGTAGGACTTCGGGCGCTTGAAGCGCGCGATGTTGTCGAGGCACAGCCGCTCGAGCTCGGCCTCGGTCGCGGCGGCGCCACCGCGGAGGACGACGAACGCGACCACCTCCTCGCCCCACTCGGGATGCGGCCGGCCGACCACCGACGCCTCCTGCACGCCGGGATGGCGCAGCAGCACCTCCTCGACCTCGCGCGGGTAGATGTTCGACCCGCCGCTGATGATCAGGTCCTTGGAGCGATCCATCAGCGTGAGAAACCCGTCCGCGTCGAGCGCGCCGACGTCGCCGGTGTGCAGCCAGCCGCCGCGCAGCGTCGCCGCGGTCGCCTCCGGGTTGCGCCAGTAGCCCTTCATCACCGCGTCGCCGCGCACCAGCACCTCGCCGGGCTCGTCCGGCGGCAGCGGCCGGTCCGCTGGGTCCGCGATCCGCACCTCGATGCACGACTGGGCGACGCCCACCGACGCGAGCCGCTCGGCGTGGCGCGGATGCGCGACGTCGGCGTGGTGATGGCGCGCGAGCGCGGTGATGGTCATCGGGCTCTCGCCCTGGCCGTAGATCTGCACGAAGCGCTGGCCCAGCACGCCCAGCGCGTCCCGGATGTCGGCGAGGTACATCGGGCCGCCGCCGTAGACGACGGTCTTCAATCCGTCCGGCGCGGGCCGGGCGGCGCGCGCGTGGTCGACGAGGCGCTTCACCATCGTCGGCGCCGCGAACATCGCCAGGCCGGGCCACCTGCGCGCGAGCGCGAGGATCTCCGCCGGCTCGAACCCGCCGCTCTCGGGGATCACCTGGAGCGCCGCCGCGGCGACGTGCGGCGCGGCGTAGAGGCCCGAGCCGTGCGACATCGGCGCGGCGTGGACGATCGCGTCGCCGCGTCCGATCGCGTCCACGTCGGCGAAATAGCAGAGCGTCATCGCGAGCAGGTTGCGGTGGGTGAGCATCACCCCCTTCGGCCGGCCGGTGGTGCCGCTGGTGTAGAACAGCCACGCGAGATCGTCCGGCGCGGCGTCGGCCGGGGAGAGCTCCGCATCGCCGGCGAGCGCCCGGAATGCGGCGCTCTCGACCGGGATCACGCGCACCGGCGCGGAGACCTCCGCACCGAGTGCCGCCGCGTGCGCGTCGTCGACGAAGCACGCGCGCGCGCCCGAGTGCTCGAGGATGTAGGCCGCCTCCCTCGCGTGGAGCTTCGCGTTGATCGGGACGAGCGCGAGGCCGGCCCACCAGGCTGCCCACATCAGCTCGACGTACGCAGGGGAGTTCGACATGAAGAGCGCGACCCGATCGCCGGGCGCGAGCGCGAGCCGCGCGCGCAGGCCGGCCGCGAGCGTGGCGCAGGCGCGCGCGAGGCCGCGGTAGTCGGCGAGCGCGCGCTCG
>JAGVSZ010000209.1:2494-10349 GCA_019137045.1 Betaproteobacteria bacterium | reverse complement strand
GTCCGGCGCGGCGCCGGCCGCGGCATCGGCCGCGCCGGCGGGCGCGGGCGCGACGCTGCCGGCGAACGTCTTCGAGGCGGACCGCCAGCGCGCGCGACTGCTCCAGCAGCTCGTCGCGGAAGCGAGCGCCGTCGCGGCGCCCGCGGGCAAGGAGCGGTTCCTCGCGACGCTCGGCGAACTGATCGGTCTCGAGACCCGTCTCGACAAGCTCGATCCCGGCGGCCGCAAGGGGCGCGTGGCCGAGCGCGACCGCGCGCTCGAGCAGTGCGCCGAGGGTTTCGCGGCTGCGTTCAAGGACCCGACCGCGCAGCTCGAGTTCAGCGGCGAGGTGCTGCGCTTCATGGGCGAGCGCGTCGTGCAGTGCGCACGCGCGCCGTGCTGAGCGTTCCGGTTCCCGCCCTACAGCGCCGCGGCCGCGACCGCCTCGGTCCGGGCGAGCTCGTCCTCGAGCCGCTGGCGCAGGCGCTCGCAGTCCGCGCGCGTCGCGTCCGGAGGGACCGCGATCGGCTCGCCGGCGCGCGCGACGATGCGCGCGAACACCGGCACCCGCATGCGGTCCCACGAGCGCAGTCGCAGGCCGCCGCGGATCGCGCACGCCATCGGCACGAGCGGCCGCCCGGAGAGCTTCGCCGCGATGACCGCCCCGATCTTGGCCACGCCGCGCGGGCCGCGCGGGCCGTCGGCGACGAAGCCGACGCAGCCGCCGCGCCGCGCGATCTCGATCAGCTCGGCGAGCGCCTCCTCGGCGCGGCTGGAGGACGAGCCGCGCACGGTGCGCAGGCCGAGGCCGTGCGCCACGCGCGCGCCGATCTCGCCGTCGCGGCTGCGGCTGGAGAGGATGGTGAAGCCGCTGCCGCGCAGCAGGTCGCCGAAGAACACGAGGTCGTGGTGCCACAGCGCGCCGATGAAGGCCTCGCCGCGCTGCGCGCGTTCGAGGATCGTGCGGTTCTGGTAGGTGACGCGGCAGCTCGCGACCATCGCGCGGATGAGCAGCGGCGAGAGCCCGCCGGCGGCGCCGGCACCGAGGTGAAACAAGCTATCGCGCAGCGAAGTCACGGGTCCGGACCCGGGCGGCAGGCGGCGATTGGACGATGGCCCGCATGATAGTGGGGATTACCGGCGGCGGGCCAGTCCCCGCCGCCCCCACAAGGGCGACGACATGGTGCGCGGAAGCTGCCTCTGCGGCGCGGTGGGTCGAGATCACCGACGGGCTGCCGCAGCGGGCCGGGCGAGCGCCCTAGATCAGCAGCGCGGCGAGGAAGATCCCGATCATCAGGAACACGATCGCGACCTTGGCGGCGGTGCCCAGGGCCATGCCGACCCAGGTCGCGAGCCCGACCCTGCCGGCGCGCAGCGCGTCCCGCCGGGCGAGGAACTCCCCGATCGCGGCCCCCGCGAGCGGCATGAAGACGAGGCCGACGAGGCCGGTGAACACGCCCGCAACGGTCCCGATGGCCGCGCCGGCGAGCGCCTGCGCGCTCGCGCCCACGCGCTTCGCGCCGTAGTAGCCGGCGACGAAGTCGATCAGCCACGCGATCAGCGTGAGCACCCCGAGCGCGCCGACGGTCCAGCCCGAGATGCGCGCGAAGCCGTCGATCCACGCCCCGAGCGCCACGCCCGCGAAGACGAGGATCACGCCCGGCAGCGCGGGCAGGACGGTGCCGACGACGCCGGCGACGATCAGCAGGACGGCGAGAACCCAGAGCGCGATCGTCATGCGGCGGCGGCGGGCGGAGTGGGAAACGCGGCGGGTCCGTGGAGCGGGCGGCGCATTCTAGCCGCAAAGACGGGCGCGCCTCCGGTATGCTGCCCTCCCGTTCCCGAGGCGAGGAATCCGCCCATGACGCTCTGCCCGATCGCGCTCGCCGCGGGCTGCAGGAAGTGCCCGGCGTTCTCCGTGTGTCCGCTCAAGGGCGTGATCGGCGACTTCGACAGGGCCGCCGCGGGAAAGAGGACCGCCGCGGCGAAGCCGAAGCGGCCGGCGAAGAAGCGCGCCTGACGCCGGAGGGCGCCGCGGAGCGGGGCACCCGCGGCGCCGGCCCTCAGCGCCCCAGCCCGAACGCTTCCGCGATCAGCTCGTAGGAGCGCCGCCGGCTCGCGTAGTCGCCGGTGATGGTGAGCACCATCAGCTCGTCGGCGCCGTACTGGTCGGCGAGCGCGAGCAGGCGTGCGCGTACGGTGTCCGGGTCGCCCAGCACCACCCGCGCGCGCTGCGAGCGGATGTACGCCGCCTCGCGCTCGGTGTAGGCGCGCGCCGCCGCCTCCTCGCAGGTGGGCACCGGCGCGTCGACCCCGAGCGCCATGTGCAGGCGCCGCAGGTCGATCGCGGCGGCGAGCCGCTCGGCCTCCGCGCCGGTGGGCGCGCAGAGCGCGAACACGCACAGCAGGGCGCGCGGTTCGTCCTCGCGCGCCGAGGGCAGGAACTCCGACTTGTAGGCCTGCATCACCGCGTCGCCGCCCTGCGCGGTGATGAAGTGGGCGAACGCGAAGCGCAGGCCGAGCAGCGCCGCGAGCCCGCCGCTGTAGTCCGACGAGCCGAGCAGCCAGATCTCGGGCGCGCCCGCGCCCGCGGGCATCGCCTTGACGGCCGCGAAGGGGTGGTCCGACGGCAGCCGCGCGTCGAGGAAGCCGACCAGGTCGCGCACCTGCTGCGGGAAGTCCTCCGCGAACGTGTAGTGGCCGCGCGACACGGCCTGGGCGGTCAGCGCGTCGCCGCCCGGCGCGCGCCCGATGCCGAGATCGATGCGCCCCGGGAAGAGCGCCTCGAGCATGCGGAAGACCTCCGCGACCTTGAGCGCGCTGTAGTAGGGCAGCAGCACCCCGCCCGTCCCGACGCGGATGCGCTCGGTCACCGAAGCGATGCGCGCGAGCAGGATCTCGGGGCAGGGGTCGGCGAGCGCCGCGACCGCGTGGTGCTCGGCGAGCCAGTAGCGCGCGTAGCCGAGCCGGTCCGCGGCCGCGGCGAGCGCGACCGTCTCGGCCACCGCCTGCGCGGGCGTGTGCCCGCTGATGATCGGGCTCTGGTCGAGGACGCCGAGACGCACGCGGTTCGCGCCGGCCGCTCGCGCCCGCTCAGTCGGCGACGTAGATCATGCCGGCGACGAACGCCGCGAGCGCGATCGAGACCCAGAAGATGCCGAACATGCGCCGCCGGTCGGTCGGCGTGACCCCGCCCTTCCGCTTTCGCGCCATGTTCCACTCGGCGAGGATGATGAGCATCCCGACGCCGACCGTGACGGCCGCCCACTTGAGCATGCGCGCTTCCCCCTTGGTCGCTGTGGCCCGATTCTAGGCCGGGAGCGTGCGCGCGCGCGTGCACGCCGTCACGGTGCGCGGGACTTTCAGCGCGGGCGGCCTCCGCGGAACGCCCATCCGTGCAGGGGCCCCAGCCCGAGCGCCAGGAGGAGCGTGCCGGCGCCGAACAGGCGAAACGCGGCGAAGATGCCCAGGGCGTCGGTGAGGGCGCCCATGATCATCGGCGTGGTGAGGTGCGACAGGCCCCAGCCCATGCCGGCGATCGCGAGCGTCGCCCCGCGCGTCTCGAGCGTCGACACCTCGCTCGCGAGCAGCTGGAAGTAGAGCGTGAGCACCCCGGACGCGAGCCCGACCAGGAACAGGCACGCGCTGATCGGCGCGGCGTGCGTGAACACCGCGATCAGCACGATGGTGAGCGCGGTGGCGACGCCGGCGCCGACCGGGATGCCGCGCGCGGTGACCTTGCGCACGAAGCGCGCGGCGGTCACGCCCGCGCCGACCGCGCCGAGCGCCCGCAGCGCGATCAGCCAGCCCGCCTCGTCGCTCGTGAAGCCCTGCTCCACCAGCAGGATCGGATAGAACGAGAAGCTGAGGGTGAAGGGGAGCCCGGCCATGTACCCGGTCGCGAGCCCGAACCAGATCGACGGGCGCCGCGCGAGCTGCCGGTAGGTGGCGAGGATCGGCAGCGCGGTGGCGGGCGCGCGGTGGGCCGGGGCGGCGAACGCGGCCATGAGCCCGCCCGCCACCGCGCCGCCGATGAGCGCCACCGCGGTGAAGCCCGCGCGATAGCCGAGGTGCACGATCGCGAGACCGGCCGCCGCCGCACCTACGATCTGCCCGGCGCTCGTGATCGAGTTGAGGCGCCCGAGCTGGGCGCTGCGGTCGCCGGGCAGGAGCGACCCGATCGACCAGGTCGCCGGCCAGTAGATCGAGCGCGCGACGACGATGCAGAGCTGCGCGAGGACCAGCACCGCGTAGCTGGCGGCGGCCGCGTACACGAGGCCGCCGACGGCGAGCATCGCCGCGGACACGAGCGCGAGCCGCTTGCCGCCGACGCGGTCGGTCCACACGCCGCCGACGAGGTTGAACCCGAGCTGCGCGACCACCGGCGCGGACAGGAGCGACCCGATCGCGACCCCCGAGAACCCGAGGTGGTACGCGTAGAGCGGGATCAGCACCTGCGCCATGCCGAGCGCGAGGTTCCAGAAGAACGTGCTGGCGAAGAACGGCGCGAGCGCGCGCGGCGAGGCGGGGTGGGTCATCGGCGGGCCGCGGCGATTATCGGCGATCCGCCCGGCCGCGGCCCCGGGACGGGAGTTTTCTGCACTCGAGCGTGAAACCCGCACGCCGCGCGCCGTAGCGCCGGTGGACGGGAGCCGGGCGAAACCCTATAAGGGACTCGTTCCCGCACGGGCCCACCGCCATGACCCAGATCGCCGGCGCAGTGCTCCTCCTCCTCGGCCTCGCCGAGGGGCTCGCCCTGACGGCGGCGCCCTTCGGGTTCGGGCCGGCCCAGCCCCAGCTCGTCGCCTGGGTGCTGTTTCCCCTGCTCACCATCGGCGGGTACCTGCTGCTCGCCGTCGCGTCGCGCGGCCCCGCGGTCGCGCGCATCTCGCGCTCGGCCGGCGCGGTGCTGCTCGCGCTCGCGGTCGCCGCGACCGTCGGGCTGTTCCTCGCGGCCAACGCGCTCGTCGCGCCGGCGACGGGCACCGTCTCCCTCTGGTACGTCCTGCTGCTCGGCCTCGTGCTCGGCACCGCCGGCCTGTCGTTCCGCCGCGCGGGCGACAGCGAGGACTGAGTCCCCGCGCCCTCGGGCGCGCGGCGCTGCCGCCGACTGCATCCAAGCCCGACCGGGCCGCGTACCGGGCGGGAGGTCCGGCACTCTCCGGAGCACCCCATGCACCGCCGTCTCGCCGCGGCGCTCGCCGCCGCCGTCGTGTCGTCCGCCCTGCACGCCGCACCGGACGCGTGCGCCGCGAAGAGCGGCGCGGCGACTGCGGCGCTGGTCGAGCTCTACACCTCCGAGGGCTGTGACAGCTGTCCGCCGGCCGACCGCTGGCTGAGCGGACTGCCGGCGGCCGGCTTCGGGCCGGGCACGGTCGTCGCCCTCGCGCTGCACGTCGATTACTGGGACTACATCGGCTGGAAGGACCCGTTTGCGCAAGGGCGCTTCTCCGCGCGACAGCGCGAGCTCGCGACGACCGGCCGCAGCCGCGTCGTCTACACCCCGCAGGTGATCCTGGCGGGAAAGGACTTCCGCGGCTGGCGCGACCGCGCGCGGTTCGCGGCGTCCGTCGCGGCCATCAACGCGACGCCCGCGCGCGCGGCGCTCGAGCTCGCGCGCGCCGCAACCGAGGTCCGCGCGCAGGCTGCGGTGCCGCGGCCGGAAGACCGCGACGACGCGGCGCTCTACGTGGCGGTGTACGAAAGCGGCCTCGCGAGCCGCGTCGGCGCGGGCGAGAACCGCGGCGCGACCCTCCGGCACGATTTCGTCGTGCGCGAGTGGTGGGGACCGGTCGCCCTGGACGCCGCAGGCGCGGCGGCGCTCGTCCGGCAGGCGGACGCGCGGGCGCTCGCGCGCGGCGGGGTCGCCGCCTTCGTGCAGCGCCGGCGCACGGGCGAGGTGCTGCAGGCGCTGGCGCTGCCGGCCTGCGCGGTCTAGCGGGGGGATGCGGGCGGCGCGCCGACGAGCGACGCGAGCGCGGCGCGCATGCCGCCCATCGCCGACTGCACCTGGCGCTTGTAGCGCGCCACTGCGTCCCGATCGACGGCGAAGAACTCGTCCTCGGGGTACGTGCGGCCGAAGACGTCGATCAGCATCGAGCGGAACTTGCCCGAGGGGGCGCGCGTCGGCGTCTCGCGCTGCTCGACGTAGGCGACGCGCTCGGCGCTCGCGAGGGCGCCGAGCAGCGGGTGCAGCCGGGCCGAGCGCACCTGGCGATGCGCCTGGATGCGCTGGATCGTGCGATCGAGCGGCAGGTCCTGCCAGATCTCGTCCCCGACGTTCAGCACGCGCTCGTCGCGGCCGCGCGCCATCGGGAACGCGCTCACCAGCCAGTCGCCGAGGTGCACCGCGTTGCCGCGCGCGCCCGCGTACAGCAGCAGGTCCTCCTCGCTGCGCGCGTACCACGCGGCGAGGCGATCGAGAATCCCGCCGAGCCTGCGCGCGTCGAGCTCCGCGCGGTACTGGGTGCCGAACACGCCGACCGCCGCCGGCGCGCGCGCGAGGAGCGCGCCGAGCCGGTCGGTGAGCAGCGGCGCGAACAGGCTGTTGCCGGCGCCGAGGACGAGCAGGTCGAACGGCTCGTCCGGGACGTCCCAGGGGCGGAAGTGCGCGTGAGTCACCGTCGCGTGCGCCGGGAGGATCTCGTTGACGAGGTGGTAGCCGAGCCGGTCGCCGAAGTTGCCCACGTTGTTGAACGTGAGCACCACCACGCGCGGCGAGCGCTCGGCGCGCGGCGCGCGCGGCGCGAGCCGCAGCAATACCTGCATCTCGTCGATGCGGCTCTCCGCGCGGACGTGCAGGTCGGCGGCCGCCAGCGCCTCGGCGAGGCCGCGCCGGGTCAGGTGATTCACCCAGCCGAGCGCGGCGCGGTCCACCTGCGGCCCGAGGTCGGCGCAGCAGTAGCTCAGCACCACCGGCAGCCCGAAGGCGCGGATCCCGGCGAGGAACGCCCCGACGTCGTACACGTATTCGAGCACGCCGAGCGCGACGACGACCGTGGCGCCGTCCGCGGACGGCAACCCGTCGCGGTTGAAGTCGCACACGCGCGTGCGCTCGTCGCGCGCGACCAGATCGACCGGCAGGTAGGTGCAGCCGAACGGCAGGTGGCGCTCGAGCGTCATCGCGCCGCAGCCGAGGTCGAGCACCTTCGAGCCGGCGGCGACGTGGTCGGCGGCGAGCGCGGCGCGCCGCTCCCACGCGGGATCGAGCTGGCGTTCGTCCGACCAGCGGGCGCGATCCGTCTCCCGCCGCGCAACGACGCTCCTGCGGCGCTCGGCCTCGCGCGCCGCGCGCTGCGGCGCGGCGGCTCGATCCGCGCAGAGCCGCGCCAGTTCGGCGCGCACATCTCCCACGACGCCGCCCCAGTCCCGGGGGGCGCGCTGGCGGAAGAGCCGCATCGTCGGATACCAGGGGGAGTCCGCGCGCTCCAGCAGCCAGCGCCAGTCCGGCGCGAAGGGCGTCAGGAGCCAGACCGGCTTCCCCAGCGCCCCGGCCAGATGAGCGACGGCCGTGTCCACGGTGACGACGAGATCGAGGCAGGCGACGAGCGCCGCGGTGTCGTCGAAGCTCGCGAGCTCGTCGGTCCAGTCGATCAGCGCATCGCCGCCGCGCGTTTCCCCCGCCGCGCGCGCCGCTGCGCCCTTCTGCAGGCTGTAGCCCCGCACGCCGGGCACGCCGAGCAACGGCGCGAGCAGCGCGAACGGAACGGAGCGATTGCGATCGTAGCGGTGCGTCGCGCTGCCCGCCCAGGCGATCCCCACGCGCAGCCCCTGCGCGCCGCCGATCCGTTCCCGCCAGCGCAGCCGGAGCGCCTCGTCGGCAGCGAGGTAGGGGACTGCGGCCGGGACGTCGTCGAGCGCGATTCCGAGCGCGCCG
>JAGVSZ010000209.1:0-2457 GCA_019137045.1 Betaproteobacteria bacterium | reverse complement strand
GCTGAGCAGCGGGCACTGATAGTCGAAGGTCGGCAGCGGGTCGCCCGCGCGGAGCACCTCGAGCGGCGCGAGGGCGCGCCGCAGGAGCGCGTGCAGCGGCGCCTGCACCTCCAGCATCACGCGCGCGCCCAGGGCGGCGACCGCGTGCGCCAGGCGCGCGAACTGAATCGTGTCGCCGAGCCCCTGCTCGTAGTGCAGCAGGATCGACCTGCCCGCCAGCGGTTCGCCGCGCCAGCGCGGCGCGTCCCGGTGGCGCCGCTCCAGGCCGAGCGCGCGCGACCGCCAGCGCCATTCGTATTCGCCCCACCCCTCTTGCAGCCGCCCGCTCAGCAGCAGGGCGAGCGCCAGGTTCAGGTGCGCCTCGGCGAAGTCGGGCGCGAGCCGCAGCGCGTGCCGGTAGCGCTCGATCGCCTCGCCGACGTGGCCGCGCTCGAAGCGCACGAGCCCGAGGCCGTTGTGCGCCTTCTCGAACCCCGGGTCCAGGCGCAACGCGGCGGCGAACGCCCGCTCGGCGCCGTCCAGCTCCCCGCGCTGCTGCAGGACCGTGCCGAGGTTGTTGTGCGCCGGAGGAAAGTCCGGCTGCAGCCGCAGCGCCGCCCGGTACTCGTCGGCCGCCGCGTCGAGGTCGCCGCGCTCCTTGAGCGCATTGCCGAGGTTGTAGTGCGCCTCGTAGTAATCGGGGCGCAGGCCGAGCGCCGTGCGGAAGCAGCGCACGGCGTCGTCGAGCGCGCCGCACTCCTGCAGCGCCGTGCCGAGGTTGCAGTGGGCCTCCGCATGGTCGGGGCGCAGGCTGAGCGCCGCGCGAAAGCATTCGATCGCCTCGCGCCAGGCCGCGCGCTCGCAATGCAGGACGCCGGCGCTGAAGTGCGCGCGCGCGCGATCGGGCGCCGGGTCCGGGATCGAGCTCATGTCGGTCGGGTGTCCCGCTGGTGGCCCCAATGCTATACGCGCGGGCACCGCGCTCACCGGAACGGGGTCACATTCGGCGGCTGCGGCCCGGTGCGCGCGGCGGCCCGGCGGTATCATCGCCGCGCTCTCAATCGCCCGGCACGAGGCTCGCGCGTGGAAACGTACTGGATCTGGGTCATCGCAGGGATCGCGCTGATCGTCGCCGAGCTCATGAGCGGGACGTTCTACCTGCTCGTGCTAGGCCTCGCGGCGTTCGTCGCCGGCGGCGTCGCCTGGTTCGGCGCGCCGTTTCTCGTGCAGGTGGTCGTCGCCGGCGCGATCGCGGTGGCCGGGGTGTTCTGGATCCGCAGCCGCCGGCACGCGCTGGCCGTCCCGGACATGGTCCCGCTCGACGTCGGGCAGCCCGTCACCCTGCACGCCTGGGTGAACCAGGCCGACCGGGCCGCGCGGGTGAGGTACCGCGACGCCCTCTGGGACGCGGTCGTCGAGGGCGAGGCCCGGGGCGAGGCGGGCGAGGTCTTCTACATCACGCGCGTCGACGGCAGCACGCTGCGCGTCGCCAAGCGCTGAGCCCCCGCGATGGCGCTCCAGCCGCAGAAGCAGCCGCCCGGCCCCGAGGAGTTCGCCCGTCTCCTCGCCGGGCTGCTCGGCAAGAAGTCCTCCGGGGAAGTGCGCGGGCGCCGGCGCGGGATCGTCCCGGCCGCCGTCCCGGCGCTGCGCGCCCCGATTCCGCACCACCCTGCCGCCAGGGAGTCCAGCATGCTGCTCAAGCTCGTCGTCGCGTTCGTCGTCTCGGTCCTCGCCTACCTGTGGGAAGGGACGCGGCCCTACTCGATCGGGATCGCGCTCGCCGCTTTCATCATCGCGTTCGTGATCGAGGGCATCCGCGTCGTGCCGCAGCAGAGCGCTTGGGTGGTGGAGCGCCTGGGCAAGTTCCACGAGGTGCTGCAGCCCGGCCTGAACGGGATCATCCCGTTCCTCGACCGCGTCGCCTACCAGCACTCGCTGAAGGAAGTGCCGTTCGACGTGCCCGAGCAGGTCTGCATCACCAAGGACAACACCCAGCTCGCGGTGGACGGCATCGTCTACTACCAGGTGACCGACCCGCGGCTCGCGTCCTACGGCACCTCCGACTACCTGCTCGCGATCACGCAGCTCGCGCAGACCACGCTGCGCTCCGAGGTGGGCAAGATGGAGCTCGACCGGACGCTCGAGTCGCGCGAAGAGATCAACCGCCAGATCGTGAGCGTGCTCGACCAGGCCGGCCGGCCCTGGGGCGTGAAGGTGCTGCGCTACGAGGTCAAGAACCTGACTCCGCCGGAGGCGATCCTGCGCGCGATGCAGCAGCAGATCACAGCCGAGCGCGAGAAGCGCGCGCTGATCGCGAAGAGCGAGGGCGAGCGCCAGCAGCAGATCAACATCGCCGACGGCGAGAAGCAGGCGGCGGTGCTCAATTCCGAGGGGCAGAAGACCGCGGCGATCAACCAGGCGCAGGGCGAGGCGACCGCGCTGCGGCTGGTCGCCGAGGCGACCGCCGCCGCGGTGCGC
>JAGVSZ010000058.1 GCA_019137045.1 Betaproteobacteria bacterium | reverse complement strand
ATCATGTCCTCGTCCTCGAGCGCGTCGGGCACGAGCACGAGCTTCGCCGGCGGCTTGCCCGCCTTCTGCAGCCGCTCGTTCAGCGCGACGAGGCTTTCGTAGTAGCTCGACGCCTTGCGGACGTGGACGGTCTTGCCCGCGAGGTCCTCGGCGGTCGCGATCGCCGGCGACTTCGGACCGGTCACGACCACCTCGGACACCGGCTTCTGGTCCGCCGGCGCGACGAAGTCGACGATCTTGCGGCGCGCGTCGGTCACCGTCAGGTTGCCGGCGGCGACGTCCCCCAGGCCGTCCGCGACGTCCTGCAGCAGTTCGTCCCGGGTGGTCGGGATGATGTACACCGTGAGCGGACGCTTGGCGAGCTCTTTCGCGTACTTCTTGTTGACGTAGCGCTCGAAATCGCGCACGAAGTCGGCGGTGATGCCGCGCTCGCGGCCCTTGTCGTTGAAGTACAGCGTGCGGCTGTACGGCACCAGGACGCGGATGTGGCGCCGCGCGATCATGCCGTCGAGGTCGCCCTTCCACGCCTTCGCCTCGGTCGGCAAGGCACGCGGCTTCGCAGGCGGGGGCTGCTGGCCGAGCGCGCCCGCGGCGGCGAGGAGCAGGAAAGCGCTCGCGCCGACGCATGCCAATGAGCCGATTCGCATTCGATTGCTCCGGTGACCTAGGGACGCTAGCGCAGCCCCGAGGGCGTCGAGGCGTACGCGGGATCGCGGAAGATGCCGACGTATTGCACCACGCCGGTACGCGCGTCGAACACCGGCTGGCCGATCATCTCGAAGGTGACGTCGCGCCAGCGGTAGGTCCACGTCTCGGTCGCGGTGCGCGGAAAGCTCATCCGCTCCATCGGCGGCCCCATGCGGTCGAGCGCCGCCTCGCTCGTCGCGCCGTCCCGCAGCCACTGGAAGTTCGCCGCGGTGAGCACCTGCGCGTACTCCGTCACCGCGCCGCCGGGCGCGAAGACGACCCGCCAGGTCTCGAAGCCCGACGGGCCGGTCGGGTAGTACCAGGCAAGGGCGCCGCCCGGGAGCGTGCGCTCGAGCCCGGGGACGCCGAGCCGCTGGCGCACCTGCGCCTGCGAATCGCCGACCCGGACGGCGTCGGGGCCGGGGTTGGACGCACACGCGGCCAGCACCGCGGCCGCGGCGAGGATCGGAAGTCGGGACATGGGCGCGCCTCGGAGCGGGAAAATCTAGCGCAGCGGTGCGCAGCGGTCCAGCGCACGGGCGGGAGTTACAATCCGTTCCCCCGTTTTCGCGCACCGACGCCCCCATGGACCTCCCGCGCAACACCTTCAAGCACGCGCTCGCGGCCGGCGAGCCGCAGATCGGCCTGTGGCTTTCGCTTGCGAGCAACTACAGCGCGGAGGTCTGCGCCGGCTCGGGCTTCGACTGGCTGCTCATCGACACCGAGCACTCGCCGAACGAGCTCGACATGGTGCTCGGCCAGCTCCAGGCGATCGCGCCCTACCCGTCGCACGCGGTGGTCCGCGTCGCCTGGAACGACCCGGTTATCGTCAAGCGCACGCTCGACGTGGGCGCGCAGACGCTGCTCTTCCCGTTCGTGCAGGACGCGCAGGAGGCCGCGCGCGCGGTCGCCGCGACGCGCTATCCGCCGCGCGGCATCCGCGGCGTCGCCGGGACCACGCGCGCGACGCGCTTCGGCCGGGTCAAGGACTATGCGCGGCGCGCGCACGAGGAGACCTGCGTGCTGGTGCAGGTGGAGACCCAGGAGGCGGTCGACGCGATCGAGGCGATCGCGCGAGTCGACGGCGTCGACGGGATCTTCATCGGGCCGGCCGACTACCACGCCTCGCTCGGCCACACCGGCGAGACCGCCAACCCCGCGGTGCTGCCGAAGATCGAGGACGCGGTGCGCCGCATCCGCGCGGCCGGCAAGGCGCCCGGCATCCTGACCGCGGACGAGAAGCTCGCGCGCCGCTACCTCGAGCTCGGCGCGCTGTTCGTCGCGGTCGGCGCCGACGTCGGCCTGCTCGCGCGCGGGTCGGATGCGCTCGCCGCCAAGTTCAAGTCGTGAAGCCCGAGGTCCTCTCCGTCGCGGGCATGCCCGGCCTCGACCGCGCATCGTTCGAGGCGCACTTCGCGATGCACTGGCTGTGGCAGGCGCCGGACCGGGAGCAGGTGCTGGCGGAGGTCGCCGCGCGCGTGCGCGGCATCCAGGCGACCGGCGCCGCGGTGGTCGATGCGACGCTCATCGGCCGCCTGCCGCAGCTCGAGATCATCGCCTGCTGCGGCGTCGGCTACGACGGCATCGACGTCGCCGCGGCGCGCCGGCGCAACGTGGTCGTGACCAACACGCCCGACGTGCTCAACGACTGCGTCGCCGACCTCGCGCTCGGGCTGCTCATCGACGCGAGCCGCGGCATCGGGCGCGGGGAGCGGCACGTGCGCGCGGGCAAGTGGCCCGAGGGCGGCACGCCGCTCCAGACCCGGGTGAGCGGAAAGCGGCTCGGCATTGTCGGCATGGGCCGCATCGGCCGGGTGATCGCGCGGCGCGCGGCCGGGTTCGACATGAAAATCGCGTACCACGCGCGGCGCAAGGCCGCCGACGTGCCCTTCGCCTACTACCAGCGGCTGGTCGACCTCGCGCGCGACTCCGACTTCCTCGTGGCGATCGTCCCCGGCGGCAGGGACACGTTCCACCTGATCGACGAGGAGGTGCTGCGGGCGCTGGGTCCGCAGGGCATCCTCGTGAACGTGGCGCGCGGTCCGGTCGTGGACGAAGCGGCGCTCGTGCGCTGCTTGCAGGAGGGCGCGCTCGGCGGCGCGGCGCTCGACGTGTTCGAGGCGGAGCCGCGGATGCCCGAGGCGCTGTGGGCGATGGAGAACGTCGTGCTCACGCCGCACATCGGCAGCGCGACGCGCGAGACGCGCGCGGCGATGAGCCGGCTCACGCTGGACAACCTGGTCGCGCACTTCGCCGGCAAGCCGGTGCCGACGCCGGTGCCGTAGGGGCCGGCGCATCGGTTAGACTTGCCGGCCACCCGCGCAACGGGATCTCCCCGGCGCACTTGACCATCGAGGAGCCAGTCATGCATCTCGCCCGTACCCTCGCCGCGGCCGCCGCAGTCGTCCTCGCGCTGCCCGCTGCAGCGCAACAAGTGACCTTCATGACCGGCCCGCAGGGCGGCTCGTGGATCCCGCTCGGCGGCGCGCTGAAGGGGATGTGGGAGAAGGAGATTCCCGGCCTGCAGATCCAGCAGACGCCGGGCGCCGGGATCGCCAACGTGCGCGGCGTCGACGAGGGCAAGGCGCAGATCGGCTTCGCGAATTCGAGCAGCACGGTCGACGGGCTCGAGGGCCGCGCGCCGTATCCGAAGAAGGTCACCAACGTCTGCCAGGTCGCGAACCTGTACCCGCAGTACTTCCAGGTGGTGGCGCTCGCCGACGCGAAGGTGAACTCCTTCGCCGATCTCAAGGGCAAGACGCTCGTCACCCAGTCGAAGGGCAACACCGGGGAGCTGCTCACCCTGACGGTGCTCAAGCTGAACGGCATGGACTACGGCTCGCTCGCGAAGGCGAACTTCCAGGCCGCCTACACCGACGCGGTGGGCATGATGAAGGACGGGCACGCGCAGGTCTTCACGCTCGGCACGACGGCACCCGCCTCCGCGGTCATGGACCTCGCCAGCGCGCGCGACGTGCGCCTCGTGCCGGTCGACGACAAGACCATGGGCGCGCTGAAGAAGGAGAACCCCGGCTACAACCGGCTCGTCATCAAGGCCGGCACCTATCCGAAGCAGGACAAGGACGTGCCGGTGATCGGGTACTCGACCCACATCGTCGCCGCCTGCAACCTGCCCGAAGACATGGTGTACCGCATGACCAAGGCGATGGCGGCGAACGTCGCGGGCATGGCGGCGGTGGTGAAGCCGATCGAGGGCCTGACGCCGAAGGACATGGCGCTCGACATCGGCGTGCCGCTGCACAAGGGCGCGGCGAAGTTCTACAAGGAGGTCGGCGCCATCTAGGGGCGCGCGGCCGGCGCGGCGACGGACGGGACGGGGCGGCGCGGCCGCCCCGTCTTGCGTGGGGAGGACGCATGTCGGAGGAGAAGGCACCCACCGCGCCGGTGACGCAGTGGCTACGCTGGATCGTCGCGGCGGTCGCGGTCGCGATGTCCGCCTATCACATGTACGTCGCCGCCTTCGGCCCGCCGGAGGCGATGATCTTCCGCGGGACGCACCTGCTCTTCGCGCTCGCGCTCGTGTTCATGCTCTACCCGGTCCGCCCCGCGGCCGGCGCGGGCTGGCGCGCGGTCGACCTGGCGCTGCTCGTCGGCGGCTTCGGCGCGGTGCTGCACATCTTCCTCAACTACGACTACTTCACCAACCGCATCATCTACATCGACGAGCTGACCCGCGCCGACAGGTTCTGGGCGGTGGTCGCGGTGCTGGTCGTCCTGGAGGGGACGCGGCGCGTGCTCGGCTGGGCGCTGCCGCTCACCGCGGCCGCGTTCCTCGCGTACGCGGCGTTCTTCACCCACGTGACGACGCCGGTGCTCATGGAGCAGCTCTACCTCTCGACCGAGGGGATCTTCGGCTCGACGCTCGGCGTGTCGGCCTCCTACGTGATGCTGTTCGTGCTGTTCGGGGCGTTCATGGAGAAGAGCGGCACCGGCCAGCTGTTCATGGATTTCGCGCTGTCCATCACCGGCCACACCGCCGGCGGGCCGGGCAAGGTGTCGGTCGTGTCCTCGAGCCTGTTCGGCACGGTGTCGGGCAGCGCGGTGGCGAACGTGATGGTCGACGGCCCGCTGACCATCCCGCTGATGAAGCGCTCGGGCTTCCGGCCGCCGTTCGCCGCGGCGGTCGAGGCCACCGCTTCGACCGGGGGGCAGATCATGCCGCCGGTGATGGGCGCCGCGGCGTTCGTCATGGCGGAGTTCCTCGCCGTGCCGTACGCGCAGGTCGCCCTGTGGGCGCTGGTGCCGGCGGCTCTCTACTACGTCGCGGTGTTCTTCGCGGTGCACTTCGAGGCCAAGCGCTACGGCCTGCACGGCGTGCCGAAGGCCGAGCTGCCGCGCTTCGCCCGCGTGATGAGCGACCGCGGCCACCTCTTCATACCGATCCTCCTCATCCTGGTCGGCCTGATGTACGGCTACTCGGCGCCGCTGTGCGCGCTGGCCGGCGCGCTCGCCTGCATGCCGGTCGCGCTCGCGCGCGCCACCACGCGCGCCGGCATCACCTGGCGCTCGGTGTTCGACGCGCTCGAGGACGGCGCGAAGAACACGCTCGCGGTGGCGATGGCGTGCGCCTGCGCCGGGATCGTGATCGGCTGCGTGACCATCACCGGCCTCGGCATCACCTTCACGCAGGCGGTGGTCGGGCTCGCCCAGAACGCGCTCGTCCTGGCGCTCGTCCTCACCGCGCTCGCCGGCATCGTGCTCGGGATGGGAATGCCGACCACGCCCGCGTACATCGTGATGGTCGCGCTGCTGGTGCCGGCCCTCATCAAGCTGGGCGCGCCGACGCCCGCCGCGCACATGTTCGCCTTCTACTTCGCGATCCTGTCCGCGATCACGCCGCCGGTCGCGCTCGCGGTCTTCGCGGCCGCGAGCCTCGCGAAGGCCGACCTCTGGGCCGCCGGCTGGGCCGCGGTGCGGGTCGGCGCGGCGGGGTTCATCGTCCCGTTCATGTTCGTCTACGAGCCGACGCTTCTGCTGATCGTAAAGGACTGGTCGGCGGAGTGGCCGTTCGTCGCCTGGTCGGTGCTCTCGGCGACGGTGGGCGTCGTCTGCCTCGCCGCCGGGCTGTTCGGCTGGCTGCTCGCGGCGACCCCTCCCTGGCAGCGGGCCGCCCTGCTCGCCGCTGCGCTCTGCCTGATCAAACCCGGGCTCGTCACCGACGCGATCGGCCTGGCGCTCCTCGCGCTGGTGGTCGCCGTCCAGTGGCCGGCGCGGCGGCGGGCGCCCCACGGCCCCGCCTGAACGCGCGCATGGCGGCCACGCACTGGCCGGCAGTGGCCGCGGCGATCTCGACCGGCGTGGTCGCAGCGGTGTACGTCGGCAAGCTCCCGCCGGCGCTGCCCGCGCTCAGCGCCGAGTTCGGACTGTCGCTGGTGGCGGCGGGCTGGGTCGTGTCGATGTTCAACGCGATCGCCACCGCCGGCGCGATCTTCATCGGCGTGCTGGCCGATCGCGCCGGCGCGTACCGGTCGTGCATCGCCGGGCTCGCGCTGCTCGTCCTGGGCGGGACCGTCGGCGCGGCGGCGACCGGTCCCGCCTGGCTGCTCGCCTCGCGCTTCATCGAGGGCATCGGGTTCGTGACCGTCAGCGTGTCGGCGGCCTCGCTCATCTTCGCCGCCGCGGCCGCCGCGGACCGCAAGCTCGCGCTCGCCGTGTGGAGCACGTACATGCCGTTCGGGTTCGCGCTCACGCTCTTCGCGGCGCCCGCGCTGATCGCCGCCGCCGGCTGGCGCGGCCTGTGGCTCGCGGCGATCGCGCTCACCCTCGCCTGCGCGGCCTGGCTCGCGGCCGCCCGCCGGCACTACGTCCGGCCGCCCGCCGGCACCCGCTCGCTCGCCTCGATCGGGGCGGGGTTCCGGCAGCCGGGACCGTGGTGGGTGGCCGCGGCGATGGGGTGCTACACCGCGCAGTGGAGCGCGATGATGATGTGGCTGCCGACCTTCCTCGTGCAGGAGCGCGCGGCCTCGGTCCTCGGCGCCTCGCTCGCGACCGCCGGCGCGGTGCTCGTCAACCTGCCCGGCACCCTCACCGGGACGTGGCTTCTCCAGCGCCACGTGCCGCGCGGGCGCGTCATCATGCTCGGCGCGGTCGCGATGGGGATCGCGGGCGTGGCGAGCCTCGCCGCGCCGCTGCCCGACGCCGCGCGCTACGCGGCCTGCCTCGCGTTCTCCTATTGCGGCGGCGTGATCCCCCCCGCGGTCCTGAGCTCCTCCCAGGCCTACGCGCGCTCGGGCGGGCAGGTCGCGAGCCTGCAGGGGCTCATCATGCAGGGCTCGAACCTCGGGCAGTTCGTCGGGCCGGTGGCGATCGCCGCGCTCGTCGCGGCCACCGGCGACTGGGCCCACGCCGCATGGGCGTTCGGCGCGGCCGCGGCCGGCGCGGCGGCCTGCGGCCGCGTGGTGGAGCGGGTCGAGCGGCGCGCCGCCCCATCCCGTTGAGTTAGGTCAAACTGCGGGGGCCGGGGCGTGCCACGATGGGCGTGGCACGCCGTCCAGCCAACCGCCCCGGAGAACGCCATGCCCTACAAGACCGTCCTCGTCCACGTCGACAACGGCAAGCGCGCCGAGATGCGCGTCGACATCGCCTGCCGCCTCGCGAAGCTCTCGGACGCGCACCTGATCGGCCTGCACGCGCTGACGGTGATCCGGCTCCCGTCCTACGCGGTGGCCGAGGGCGGCGTGCAGGTGCGCGAGCTGCACGAGCGCATGGTGGCCGAATCGGAGGCGCGGGCGGAGAAGCTCTTCGCCAAGGCGGTAAAGGCGTCCGGGCTCGCGCGGTCGGAGTGGCGCGCGTCGCGCCGCGACGCCGTCGCGGCCGTCCCGGTGCACGGGCGCTACGCCGACGTGCTGGTGGTCGGGCAGCCCAACGAGGCCGACGGCAGCGGCGTCGAGTCGGACTTCGCCGAGCGGGTGCTGCTCGCCGCGGGGCGGCCGCTGCTCTTCATTCCCTACGCGGGCAGCTTCCCGCACATCGGCACGCGGGTGCTGGTGGCGTGGAACGCGAGCCGCGAGGCCACGCGCGCGGTCACCGACGCGATCCCGGTCCTGCGCGAGGCGAAGCAGGTCGACGTGGTGGCGTTCAACCCGAAGGAGGCGCCGCACGGCGAGGTGCCGGGCGCGGACATCGGTCTCTACCTCGCGCGCCACGGCATCAAGGTCAAC